>NZ_JARWAI010000012.1:0-149639 GCF_031451645.1 Vreelandella gomseomensis
GTGTTTGTCAATGGCTGTTTGGCAGAAGCGAAGGAAATGTTTGATGCGATTTTCCTTCCCGCTATTTGCCTAACCTACTGACAAACCGAGGATTTTACACCTCATTCACCGCTGGCAACGCCTGGCGTCCCCGGCAGCGGATGCGTACTTTACGGTGTTGCTGCCGGGTTGGCAAGGGGTGGAACGACAAAAAGTTAACTTTCCGGTTTCGCCTTGCGCATGACGGCCAGTACAGGCCCAGAAAGCACATAGGTACCAAACAACAGCAGCAGCATCACCGACGGCTCCACAGAAATCATCACGAACCCCAGAACCACCGCCAGCAGTACCACGAAGGGAACCGGCTTTTTAAAGTCCAGATCCTTGAAGCTGTAATAGCGAATATTGCTGACCATCAGGACACCCGCCGCTGCCACAACGACCAGCATCAACAGCTTGAAGACGAACGCATCGGCGTCGAAACTGTGAAACGTCCATACGCTGGCAGCCACAAGGGCGGCCGCCGAAGGGCTTGGCAAGCCGATGAACCATTTCTTGTCCACGCTACCGATCTGCACGTTGAAACGAGCCAGGCGCAGCGCCGCGCAGGCAACATAGAGAAACGCCACCACCCACCCCGTCTTGCCGATATCCTGCAAGATCCAGGTGAAGGCGACTAACGCCGGCGCCATGCCAAATGAGATCATATCGGCCAGACTGTCGTATTCGGCGCCGAAAGCACTTTGCGTATTGGTCATACGGGCGACACGGCCATCCAGCCCGTCGAGCACCATGGCGATAAAGATGGCCACCGCCGCGGAGGTGAATTCGCCGTTGATGCCGGCCACCACCGCGAAAAACCCCGAAAACAGCGCCGACGTCGTGAACAGGTTCGGCAGCAGGTAAATGCCTTTGCGGCGAATCTTCTTGCCGTCCTCGACCGCCTCCTCTACCACTTCGGTTTCACGCAGAAAGGCAGCGGCAAGGTCTTCGTTACTGGCTCTGTCCTCGTTAGCGTTGCCAGCACCTGCCGTATCACCGCCTTGTGCTTTTGCGTCCTCATGAGCCGCTGAATGCGGCCTTTGTTCGTGCTCTTGATCGCGAGCATCCTGGGTCATAGGTGTCATCCGGTTGAAGTGAAGTCACATGATCAGTGGTCTATCTCCATTCTACACGGTGAGCTCCAGGCAGCCAGCCAATTGCCGCCACCAAGAAAAACGCCCCGAGGCGCGAAGCGCTCGGGGCGTCACCATCAGCGGGTCGGTTAGTTCTTGGACTTGTCGACCAGCTGGTTAGCGGCAATCCACGGCATCATGCCGCGTAGCTTGGCACCCACCTGCTCGATTTCGTGCTCAGCGGTGAGGCGGCGACGCGCGGTCATCGACGGGTAGTTGCTGTTACCCTCGTTGATGAACATCTTGGCGTACTCGCCGGTCTGGATGCGCTTCAAAGCATTGCGCATGGCCGCACGCGACTGCTCGTTGATAACCTCGGTGCCGGTCACGTACTCGCCATACTCCGCATTGTTGGAAATGGAGTAGTTCATGTTGGCGATGCCGCCTTCGTACATCAGGTCGACGATCAGCTTGAGTTCGTGCAGACACTCGAAGTAGGCCATTTCCGGCGCGTAACCTGCTTCGGTCAGCGTTTCGAAACCGGCTTTCACCAGCTCGACCGCACCACCACACAGCACGGCTTGCTCGCCAAACAGGTCGGTTTCAGTCTCATCCTTGAAGGTCGTCTCGATGATCCCGCTGCGGCCACCGCCAACGCCGGCCGCGTAGGAGAGCGCCAGCTCTTTGGCGTTGCCAGAGGCATCCTGATGAATCGCGATCAGATCAGGAATGCCACCGCCCTTGACGAACTCGGAACGAACCGTGTGGCCCGGCGCCTTGGGGGCGATCATGATCACGTCGAGATCTTTGCGCGGCTCGACCTGGTTATAGTGGATGTTAAAGCCGTGGGCGAACGCCAGCGTGGCGCCTTCTTTGAGGTTCGGCTCAACTTCCTGCTCGTAGATGGCTTTTTGGTTTTCATCCGGCGCCAGGATCATTACCACATCAGCGGTCTGACAGGCCTCGGGGACGCTTGCCACTTTCAGGCCGGCGCTTTCGGCTTTTGCGGCGGATGAAGAGCCTTTGCGCAGCGCCACCGTCACGTCAACGCCCGATTCTTTCAGGTTGTTGGCGTGGGCATGGCCTTGCGAGCCGTAACCGACGATAGTGACTTTTTTGGCTTGAATGAGGGAAAGATCGCAGTCTTTATCGTAATAAACGTGCATGGCAAAACTCCAAAACATCAGGTTAGTTGATCAGCGTTGATGGCCACCCGCGCCGTCTCATGCGGCGCTGGGCTTGGCAATGATTCAACTCTACGGCACCGGCACTGTTGCGTAAAACGCTATATTTGCAACATACTATTTCTTTTTATGAAATATTTGCCGTTATCGCCAGGTTGCCATGGATTTTCGCTTACTCAAGCATGTCGTCACGCTGGCTGAAACGCTGCACTTCGGGCGCGCCAGCGAGCTGTGCCATATCAGCCCCTCGACCCTGAGCCGCTCGATTCAACAGGTCGAAAGCGAACTGGGCACTCCGCTGTTTGAACGTGATAATCGCCACGTCACGCTCACCCCCCAAGGCGCCGCGTTTCAGCACTATGCAAAAGACACGCTGGAACAGTGGGAAACCCAGAAGCGCACGCTGGCCGCTACCACGGCGCAGCTACGCGGCGAAATCAGCATCTACTGCTCAGTGACCGCCAGCTACAGTTTTCTCTACGAGCTGTTGAGCGACGTGCGCATCCGCCACCCCGGTATCGAGCTCAAGCTGCATACCGGCGATCCTGCGGAGGCCATGACCCGGGTGCTGGACGGCGCCGACGACATGGCGATCACGCCGCGCCCGCGCATCCCGCCGCGCGCGCTGGCCTTCAAATCGCTCACCCGTTCGCCGCTTGTCTTCATCGCCCCTACCGACGCGCATCCCTGGCTGCCCCAACGGCCGGAAAGCTCGACCGCAGCGCAATGGCAGCAAGTCCCGATGATTCTCTCGGAGGCCGGGCTTTCCCGGGAGTACGCCAACACCTGGTTCAAGGCCATGGGGATCACGCCACGCATCTATGCCCAGGTGGCCGGGCACGAAGCAATCGTCAGTATGGTGGGGCTAGGATTTGGCGTGGGCGTGGTTCCCAAGATCGTGCTGAATAACAGCCCGCTGGCTGAACGGGTGCAGGTGCTCAACGTCAAGCCTGAACTGCCCCACTACGATGTCGGGCTGTGCGTGCTTAATCGGCGGCTGAAGAATCCCATGATTGACGCTTTCTGGGCCACCGTCAGCGTCCGCTAGCCCAGCGCCACTCATAAAAAAGCCGCCCCAACGCGGGGCGGCCTAATTGCATACAAACAACCGGTTTAGAGCGACAGTACCTTGTCACCACGGGCAATGCCCGATACCCCGGTACGCGCCACTTCCAGAATACCCACCGGCGCCATGGCCTGAAGGAAGGCATCCAGCTTGGCGGCGTCGCCGGTGATCTGCACCGTGTAGAGGCTTGGCGTCACGTCGACGATCTGCGCGCGGAAAATATCCACGGTGCGCTTCACTTCGTCGCGGGCAGCGCCTAGCGCCTTGACCTTCACCAGCATCAGCTCGCGCTCAATATGGTTGCCTTCGGTGAGGTCGACCAGCTTCACCACGTCGATCAACTTGTTGAGATGCTTGGTGATCTGCTCGATCACACGGTCATCACCCACCGTGGTGACCGTCAGCCGCGAGAGCGACGGATCTTCCGTGGGCGCCACGTTAAGCGTTTCGATGTTGAAGTTTCGCTGGGAAAACAGCCCGACCACACGTGACAGCGCACCCGGTTCGTTTTCCATCAGAATCGAGATGATATGACGCATCAGGTACGCTCCGTTTTAGACAGCAGCATGTCGCGCATGGCACCCAACGGCACCTGCATCGGATAGACGTGCTCAAAGGGGTCGACCTTCACGTCAAGAAACACCAGCTCATGCTTGTCGGCAAACGCCCGCTCCAGCGCCGGCTCCAGCTCATCCAGCGTGGTCACGGTGATCGCGGTAAACCCGTACGCCTCGATCAGCATATGAAAGTCAGGCAGCGACTCCATATAGGAATGCGCATGGCGTGACTTGTAGTTCAAGTCCTGCCACTGGCGCACCATGCCCAGCGAGGCGTTGTTGAGATTGACGATCTTGACGCCTACGCCGTACTGCTTACAGGTCGAGAGCTCCTGCATCATCATCTGAAAACTGCCCTCGCCGGTGACGCATACCACGTCATCATCCGGGAAGTTCTGCTTGATGCCCATGGCCGCAGGAAAACCAAAGCCCATGGTGCCGAGTCCGCCCGAGGTAATCAGCCGGTTGGGCTTATCAAACTTGTAGTACTGCGCCGCAAACATCTGGTGCTGGCCGACGTCGGTAGTCACGTAAGCCTCGCCGCGCGTCACACGGCACAGCGCCTCGATCACTTCCTGGGGCTTGAGCGCCTCGCCTGCCTTGGAAGGCTCATACAGCTTGCCTTCACGGTCGGCGCGCCAGCCGTCAATGGTCTGCCACCACTCGGTCAGCGCCTCGGGGTTCGCAATGCTTTGCCCTTGCACCAGACTGATCATTTCGTTGATCACGCTGGCGGCCGGCCCGACAATCGGCACGTCGGCGCGTACGGTCTTGGACACCGAACTTGGGTCAACGTCGACGTGGATAATTTTTGCCGTGGGGCAGAACTTGGAGGTGTTGTTGGTAACGCGGTCGTCGAACCGTGCGCCAACGGCAATGATCAAGTCCGCGTGGTGCATGGCCATGTTGGACTCGTACGAGCCGTGCATCCCCAGCCAGCCCAGGCATTGCCGGTCACTCTGAGGGTAGGCGCCAATGCCCATCAGCGTGGTGGTAATCGGGAAGCCCAGTTGCTTGACCAGATCGGTCAGGCCTTCGCTGGCCTTGCCCGTCACCACGCCGCCACCGGTATAAAACACCGGCCGCTTGGCCTTGAGCATCATCTCGACGGCCTTCTTGATCTGGCCGGTATGCCCCCGGGTAACCGGATTGTACGAGCGCATCTTGACCTTTTTCGGGTAGACGTACTCGTAGCGTTCGGTGGGCGCGGTCATGTCCTTCGGGATATCGACCACCACCGGGCCAGGACGACCGGTCGCCGCCAAATAGAAGGCTTTCTTGAGCACTTCGGGGATTTCCGACGGGTGACGAATCGAGAAGCTGTGCTTCACGATTGGGCGGGTCACGCCGACGATATCGGTTTCCTGGAAGGCGTCATCGCCGATCAGATGGCTCATTACCTGACCACATAGCACCACCATGGGAATCGAGTCCATGTAGGCGGTGGCAATGCCGGTCACGGCATTGGTGGCCCCGGGGCCCGAGGTGACCAGCACGCAGCCGGGCTTGCCCGAGGCCCGGGCATAACCGTCGGCAGCATGGGTGGCCGCCTGTTCGTGACGCACCAGAATGTGCTTCACCTTGTCCTGGCGGAAGAGCGCATCGTAGATGTGCAGCGCCGCACCGCCTGGATAACCATAAATGTACTCAACGCCCTCGTCTTGCAAGAAGCGGGCGATCATATCTGCGCCGGAAAGCAGTTCCACAGTGTTTCTCCCCTGGAGGTCTCGAGTGCGATCCGCAGACAATGCTACGGTGTCGAGTGCGGCGGTATGCCGCTGCCGGCCCATGCCGGCACCTGATGCCAAACCCTGGCATACGGCCCGGTTAGGGCCTGCACTCTCGTCGGGAACAGCGATGCATGGCGAACCAGATCAGCCATTCCCTGTCACGGCGGTTTGCCGTGTCGGGGCGTTGGCCAGGTCAGGCGGTTAGCCCAAGCCCGGAAGTCCTTCGGCGGGTAAAGGCCTTAGCCTACCCTTCGCGCGGGGAGTGGGGGTTGCCCGTTGGTTCCGCGCCCGCAAATCAGGAACCCACAAGATTCCATTAGCATGCTCAGCCTGTCAACCTTCGATCCCGCTAAAGCCGACAATTGCCCGGTTCTGGACAAAAAAAGGCCCCGCCGGCAACGCCAGGCGAGGCTTTCGGGTAGCGCAGCGACGGTTAGCCAAAGACCAGCTTGCCATCTTGCGTGCTGATATGGATGGTATCCCCCGGCGAGAACTTGCCGGCCAGCAGATCCTGGGACAGAGGGTTTTCAATGCGGCTCTGAATAGCCCGCTTGAGCGGCCTTGCCCCATAGACCGGGTCGAAGCCCACCACGGCCAACTGTGCCAAGGCATCGTCGCTGATCTCGAGGCTTAGCTCGTGCTCAGCCAGGCGCGCCTTCAGGCGCTCAAGCTGAATGCCGGCAATCGCCTGAATCTGCTCCTGGCCCAGCGCGTGGAAGACCACTACTTCATCGATACGGTTGATCAGCTCGGGGCGGAAGTGGTTGCCGACCACGTCCATCACCATGTTTTTCATCGACTCATAGTCGCTATGTTTATCAGCACTGACGTCACCGCCCATACGCTGAATGATGTCCGATCCCAGGTTGGAGGTCATCACGATCACGGTATTGCGGAAATCTACCGTGCGGCCCTGCCCGTCGGTCAAGCGGCCGTCCTCCAGCACCTGGAGTAGGATATTGAAGACGTCCGGGTGGGCTTTCTCTACCTCATCCAGCAGCATCACCGAATAAGGCTTGCGGCGTACCGCTTCTGTCAGGTAGCCGCCTTCTTCGTAGCCTACATAGCCGGGCGGCGCACCGATCAGGCGAGCCACGGAGTGTTTCTCCATGAACTCCGACATATCGATGCGCACCATGGCCTCCTCGGTATCGAAGAGGTAGTTGGCCAGCGATTTGCACAGCTCGGTCTTGCCCACCCCAGTGGGGCCGAGAAACAGGAAGGAACCGTTGGGGCGGTTGGGATCAGCAAGACCGGCCCGTGAGCGACGCACAGCGTTGGCCACCGCCTCGACTGCTTCATCCTGGCCGATCACGCGCTCGTGCAGCGCCTCTTCCATGCGCAGCAGCTTGTCGCGCTCACCTTCCAGCATCTTGGCCACCGGAATGCCCGTCCAGCGGGACACCACCTCGGCAATTTCTTCTTCCGTTACGTTGGAGCGCAGCAGCTGATGGCTTGCGGTATCCGCCTCGCCTTCGCCACTTTCGGCAATTTTCTTCTCGAGCTCGGGAATCTTGCCGTACTGGATTTCCGACATGCGGCCCAGGTCACCCTGGCGGCGGGCCTGTTCAAGATCGATGCGGGCCTGCTCCAGGTCGGCCTTGAACTGAGCCGCGCCCTGAATACTGGCCTTTTCAGCCTTCCAGATTTCATCGAGATCGGCGTATTCGCGCTCCAGCTCATGAATCTGGGTATTGAGCGCTTCCAGGCGCTTCTTGGTGGCCTCATCCGTCTCTTTCTTGAGCGCCTCGCGCTCCATCTTGAGCTGAATCAAGCGGCGATCGAGCTTGTCCATCTCCTCGGGCTTGGAGTCAAGCTCCATGCGGATACGCGAGGCAGCCTCGTCGATCAGGTCGATGGCCTTGTCGGGCAACTGGCGGTCGGTGATATAGCGCGTGGAGAGTTTCGCCGCAGCGATAATCGCCGAGTCGGTGATATCCACGCCGTGGTGGACTTCGTAACGCTCTTTCAAGCCACGTAGGATGGCCACGGTATCTTCTTCGGTAGGCTCGTCGACCAGCACCTTCTGGAAACGGCGCTCGAGTGCCGCGTCTTTCTCGATGTACTTGCGATACTCATCCAGCGTGGTCGCCCCGACGCAGTGCAGCTCGCCCCGCGCCAGTGCCGGCTTGAGCATGTTACCCGCGTCCATGGCGCCGTCGGCTTTGCCGGCACCGACCATGGTGTGCAGCTCATCGATGAACAGGATGACCCGGCCTTCTTCCTGGGAAAGCTCCTTGAGCACCGCCTTGAGGCGCTCCTCGAACTCGCCGCGGAACTTGGCGCCCGCCAGCAGCGAGCCCATATCCAGCGAGAGAACGCGCTTGTCCTTGAGGCCCTCCGGCACTTCGCCGTCGACAATGCGCTGCGCCAGGCCTTCGACGATCGCGGTTTTACCCACGCCCGGTTCACCAATCAACACCGGGTTGTTCTTGGTGCGCCGCTGCAGCACCTGAACGGTGCGACGTATTTCGTCGTCGCGGCCGATCACCGGGTCCAGCTTGCCGTCCAAGGCGCGCTGGGTAAGGTCCAGCGTGTACTTGTTCAGCGCCTCACGCTGATCTTCCGCGTTGGGATCGTCCACCTTGGCCCCGCCGCGCAGGCTATCAATCGCCGACTCCAGCGCCTTACGGGCCAACCCGGCCTCCTTCATCAGCTTAGTGATGGCGCTGTTCATTTCCAGCGCGGCCAATATCACCAGCTCGCTGGCAATGAACTGATCGCCACGCTTTTGCGCTTCGCGGTCGGTCAGGTTGAATAGCTTGATAAGCTCCCGCGACGGCTGCACTTCGCCGTCGAACTGGCCCACCTTAGGTAAATCATCCAGTTGCTGGGTCAGCCCATCGCGCAGCCGCGAGCTGCTGCCCTCGGCTTTCTCGATGAGCGCCTTGATACCGGTATCCCGGGTATCCAGCAGCGCTAGCACCAGGTGGGCAGGCTCGAGCTGGTTGTGCCCACGGCCTACCGCCAGCGATTGCGCTTCGGCAATGGCGGCCTGGAGCTTGGCAGTAAATTTATCGAATCTCATGCAGTTCCTCCTGGGGGTGGCCGCGCGTTTGGACGCGCGGCGTATCCCGATAACCTGTCGTTAGACGTGCTAATCACGGTTAGCTTGACAAGTTAAATGGCGTCGGTTCCATGAGGTTTCAAGGGGAGACTTGCCTGTCTGCGGATTTACTTGATCCAGATCACGGTTGCCATTCTTCCTGTTTGTCCGCCGTCGCGCCGGTAAGAATAAAAGCGTGACTCGCAGGCGGTACAGAAATGGCCGCCGCTGATGTGGTGAATACCCAGCGCCTCGAGGCGAAAGCGCGCCAGACGGTAAAGATCCGCCATGTGGTGGCCCAGGCGATAAGGGCTGTGATCAAAAGCGTCGGCGGTTTCCGGCTGAACGGCCGCAAAGGCACCGTATACCTCTGGGCCGACCTCAAACTGGGCGTTGGAGATCGCCGGGCCCAGCCACACCATGATGTCATCCGGCGCGCTGTTCATGGCCGCCACGGTGGCTTCCAGCACGCCGGTCGCCAGCCCCCGCCAGCCCGCATGGGCAACGGCCACCTGGGTGCCGTCACGGTTACAAAACAGCACCGGCAGGCAGTCGGCGGAGAGTACCACGCAGGCATAGTCATTAGCGGTGGCAATCGAGGCGTCGGCGTCGGGCGCCTCGGTCTGATAGCCCTGCTGGACGCGCGCTCCGTGAACCTGATTGAGCCACAGCAGCGGGCGCTCGTCACCGATCTCTTTCTGCAATAGGCGTCGGCACAGCGCCACATGGTCGGGGTTATCGCCCACGTGCGATGCCGGGTTAAAGGCCGCGAACGCATCCTGGCTGGGCCCCGTCTCCCGGGTGGTCACAAACGCTCCCACATTGGCAGGCGCCGGCCAATCGGGTATCAACAGCGTTGGCTTTAGATCAATGGCATCGCTCATTGCATGGTCTCGCTATCGTCGCGCAGGTAATCCAGCAACAATAGTAAATCATCGGGCAGGCCCGCGTGGAAAGTCAGCGTTTCACCGCTGACAGGGTGGACGAAACTCAGCTTGCGGGCATGCAGTGCCTGCCGTGGAAATTCGCGCAGGATCTCTTTCAGCGGCCCTGCCGCGCCGGGGGGCAGCTTGGCGCGGCCACCATAGAGCGGATCGCCGATCAGCGGGTAGCGGGCATGCGCCATGTGCACACGAATCTGGTGGGTACGGCCGGTTTCGAGCTGGCAGCGAACGTGGGTATGCGCCCGGAAACGCTCGACTACCCGGAAATGCGTCACGGCCGGTTTGCCCGACGCATTGACGGCTTGTCGCTTGCGGTCCTTGGGGTGACGACCAATCGGTGCATCGATCGTGCTGCCGGCGATCGGCTTGCCAATCACCACCGCGTCGTACTGGCGAGAAACACTGCGCGCCTGCAGCTGCTCGACCAGGGTGGTTTGTGCCGGCAGCGTCTTGGCGACCATCATCAGGCCGGTCGTATCTTTGTCCAGCCGGTGCACGATGCCCGCGCGAGGTATTTCAGCCAATGCCGGATGATGATGCAGCAAGGCATTCAGCAGCGTCCCATCCGGGTTTCCCGCTGCCGGGTGAACCACCATGCCGGTGGGCTTGTTGACCACCATGACCGCGTCGTCCTCGAAGACGATATCCAGCGGTATGTCCTGGGGCTCGAAGCGGGTGTCTTCCTCGAGCGTTGCCCGTAATGCCAGCGTCTCGTGACCGTGGAGCTTGGCTTTCGGCTTGGCCTGCGCGCCGTCCACCGTCAACTCACCGGAATGAATCCAGGCTTTCAAGCGCTCCCGGGAGTAATCGCTGAACAACTCGGCAGCCGCCTGATCCAATCGGGCGCCTGCCAATGACGTGGGCACGCGCTGCGTCGCTTCAACACTGCGAGGCATGGGATAATTTCCTTTGACGACACCCCGACAACGTCATCCGACGCCTGCGTTTTGCGTCGAGGTGATTTATAGTGGGCGAACTGAGACCTATCCTACCATTTCTACTTATGGCCATCGTCGCTTTTCGGTGATTGAGGCTTGTTTGCAACGAGGATGATGATGCGCGTTTTTTCCGCTGCCAATCGCTTTGGCGTACTCGCGTTAAGCTTTGCCTTATTGGCGGGCTGCGCCAGCAATGACACGACCTCCGACGAGGACCAATACGCCGGCGTGGCCGAGCGCGAGCTGTATGACCGAGCCCGTGACGCCCTGGATAGCAACCGTTTCAACATCGCGGTCGAACGCCTGGAAGCGCTGGACACCCGTTACCCGTTCGGTGAACACGCTGAACAGGCCCAACTGGAGCTGGTCTACGCCTACTACAAGAATGACGACTGGGAAGAGGCCCGCGCCGCCGCCAGCCGTTTTATCCGCCTTCACCCTGACCACCCCCAGATCGATTACGCCTATTACCTGCGCGGCCTGGCCGCCTGGCAGGCCGGTCGTTTCAGCCTGGAGCGCCTGCGCCTGATCGATATTTCCAAGCGTGACCTGGGCGCCACCCGCGACGCCTACGGCGACTTCCGCGAACTCATTCAGCGCTATCCGCAAAGCGAGTACGCCCCGGATGCAAAGCAGCGCATCGTCTATCTGCGCGAGCTGCTCGCACGACATGAGCTACATGTCGCTGACTACTACCTGCGGCGTGGTGCCTACCTGGCCGCCGTCGAGCGGGGACGCTGGGTGGTCGAACACTATCCAGAGTCCAACGCCACCCACGACGCCCTGGCCACCATGGTAGAAGGCTACCAGGGACTGGACATGGACGACCGGGCCGATGAAGTGCTGGCCGTACTGCGTGAAAACGCCCCTGACCATGACCAGCTTGACGGCAATCGCTTCGCCCCGAAGTATCTCGACTGACCTTACCACTGGCACCTGAACGCTAACGACCAGGGTGGTGCCAGCGTCGTATAAGTTTCTCATCAAAAAGCCATTTAAAAGCCTCGCCGATGCGTGGCTTTTTTTATCTCCGATCATTAATGATCAATATCAACTAGTTAGCTAAAGATGACTGTGCAGACGATAAATCATAATTGTACAAAAGCTATACTTAGGCTTAGTATTCCAGTACCAACATGATCAAGCATCTTCACGGTGCCTAAGGAGAAACGTAATGCGCCTGTTCACCGCCCGCTTCAGCGGAACCAAAGTAAGCACCCGCCTGGCGCTGGGCTTTTCGGCCATCCTGGCCCTTCTCGTGTTGCTGACAGGTATCGGCATTTACCAGGTCAACCAGATCGATCGCGATCTCACGATCATCAACGACGTCAACGGCGAAAAACAGCGCCACGCCATCGATTGGCGCGGCAGCGTCCATGATCGCGCCATTGCCCTGCGCGACATCGTGCTCACCCGTTCGGGAGACATCAGCGCGCTCCAGAACACCATGCAGCGCTTGCAGGACAACTACACAAGCGCTTCCCAGGGTATGGAAGACGTCATCGCTGACAACGCCGACAGCGGCGAAGAACAGCGTATTCTGGCAAGTATCGAGGAGCAGGCGCAGGCCACTCGCGCGTTGACCGAGCAGGTATTGGACGCCCACGGCGAAGGAGATTTCGAGACGGCCGAGCAAATACTGCTGGAACAGGCTGGCCCTGCCTACGCCGAGTGGCTTGACCGTATCAACCAGTTCATCGACCTTCAGGGACAGCTCAACGACGCGACTACCGCATCCGCCCGTGATACCGCGTCCGGTTTTCAGATGCAGATGCTCGGTTTAACGCTGTTTGCCCTGTTGGTAGGTAGCTTGATTGCCGTATTCCTGACCCGTCAGCTGCTCCGCGAGCTAGGTGCAGAGCCCCACGACGTAAAAGCCTTTGCCGAAGCGATCGGCCGCGGCGAACTGGACAGCCAGGGACGCTTGAAGCAGGGGGACACCCGCAGCATCATGGCCTCGCAGGTTGACATGGCGCGTCAGCTGCAGAACATCGTTGCCGAAGTGCGCGCCTCGGCGGAAGCCGTGGCCAGCAACAGCGAGCAGATTGCCGAGGGCAATAACGACCTGTCGTCGCGTACCGAGCAGCAGGCCAGCGCGCTGGCGGAAACCGCCTCGGCCATGGAGCAGCTCAACAGCACGGTAAAACTCAACGCCGAGAACTCCGAGCAAGCGAGCCAGGAAGCATCCAGCGCGTCGCAGACCGCCACTCAGGGGGGCGACGCCGTCCACCAGGTGGTCGACACCATGAACGACCTCAACAAGAGCTCGCAGGAAATTGCCGGGATTATCTCGACCATCGACTCCATTGCCTTCCAGACCAACATTCTGGCTCTGAACGCCTCGGTCGAAGCCGCCCGCGCCGGCGAGCATGGTCGCGGTTTCGCGGTGGTGGCCGAAGAGGTTCGCAAGCTTGCCCAGCGAAGTGCTGACGCTGCCCGCGAAATCAACGACCTGATTTCCAGCAACCTGGAACGCGTCAAGCACGGCAACGAACGCGCCGCCGACGCCAGCAGGTCAACCGAAGAAATCGTGGCCGCCATCGGTCGCGTCACCGACATCATGAAAGAAATCAGCCATGCCAGCGCCGAACAGAGCGCCGGGGTTCAAGAGGTCGGCCAGGCGGTGACCGAAATGGATCAGGTTACTCAGCAGAATGCCGCTCTGGTTCAGGAAAGCGCCCGTTCGGCAGGCAATCTGCGCGAAAACGCCCACAAGCTGATCGACTCAATGTCGATTTTCAAGCTGCCTGGCAGCGGCGAAGACCACACCCGAGCGCTGGCGAACGCTCCCCGCACCACCAGCGCACCGACCAACACCCCGCGCCCTGCTCTGCGCCAGCAGAAATCCCAGCCCGAGTGGGAAAGCTTCTAAGCGTTAACAATGTGTGACTGTCTGCCAGTGCCTGGCACCTACCTCAATGAAAGGCTCCCCTCCCGGGGGAGCCTATGTGATAGACCCTCTGTAGCGAGGCGAATATGAAACCCACCCAACGCCTTCTCATGGTGTTTTTGCTACCGATTCTGATGATCATCCTGCCCGCTTTCGTTCTGATCGGTCTGGCACTAAACATCGCGCGAGAGCAACCCAGCTCGTTGAGCCAATCACTGGGGCTGCTCTTCTGGCTTGGCGCAGGCCTCCTGGCACCTTTGATCGGTGCGGCAGTGCTCGCCGCCTGGCGAATCAACCGCCGGCTGCTCACCATCGGTGATGCCATCCTGGCGATTTCAAACCGTGATCAGGCGCTGCCTGATTTTGCAACGATACAGCAGCTCAGCCAGCATCACAGCGGCCCACTCAAGCGTATTGCCTCGGCGCTGCTGAACGTACGTGAGATCGAACAACAGCGACGCGAAGCCGAATGCCAGGTTCATCGACTCGCTCACTACGACACCCTGACCGGGTTGGCCAATTGGCGACTGATGAAAGAGCACCTCCAGCATTCCCTGGACACCCACCAGCTGACAAACACCTACGGCGCCCTGATCTACCTGGACGTTGACGACTTCAAGCGCATCAACGACAGCAGCGGCCACCGGGTTGGCGACAGTCTCCTTCGCCAGATCGCCGAGCGGCTCGGCGCGCTGGACACCGATAGTGCCAGCATCGGCCGCCTGGGCGGCGATGAATTCATGGTGATCGTCGACGGACTGGCCGAGCAACAGCTGCAGGCAGCCGAGAAGGCCGAGGCCTTCGCCGAACGACTGCAGCAGGCACTCAGCCCCTCCTACCAGGTAGCCGACCGCGAGTATTTCCTGAGCGTGAGCATGGGCATCACCCTATTCAACGGCGACGGGGAGACCACGGATAACCTGTTCCAGTACTCCAATGCCGCCGCCCACCTCGCCAAGCAATCGCGCCCCAGCGGTATGCGCTTTTACGACCCCGCGGTTCAGGCGGAACTGGAAGCTAAAACCGAACTGGAACACGACCTGCGCCTGGCCATCGAACGCCAGGAATTCGTACTGGTGTATCAGACACAGGTAGGTAGCGAGGGACAGGCTATCGGGGCGGAAGCCTTGATCCGCTGGCGGCACCCGTGTCGCGGCTCTGTCTCGCCGGGTGAGTTTATTCCCCTGGCCGAGGAAACCGGACTGATCGTACCGATCGGCGACTGGGTGCTGGAAGCCGCCTGCCAGCAACTCGTTGTCTGGGCCAACGACGAGAGCACCCGGCACTTGACGCTGGCGGTAAACGTCAGCGCCAAGCAGTTTCAGCAGCCTGACTTCGTGGTCACGGTTAGCAACATCCTGAGCCAAACCGGGGCGCCGGCGCAGCGTTTGAAGCTGGAACTCACCGAGAGTACGGTCATCGGCAAGGTGGACGACACCATTGCCCGCATGCACCAACTCAAGGCGCTGGGCCTCAGCTTCGCGATGGATGACTTCGGCACCGGCTATTCGTCGCTGCAGTACCTCAAGCGGCTGCCGCTGGATCAGATCAAGATCGATCAGTCATTCGTCCGCGACCTGCATCACGACCCGGACGACATGGCCATCGTGCAGACCATCATCGCCATGGGGCACTCGCTGGGACTGAACGTGATCGCCGAGGGCGTGGAAACCCTGGCGCACTGGCGCTACCTGCATGACCACCAGTGCCATGCCTATCAGGGGTACTACTTCTGCAAGCCGGTGTCGGCCAGCGACATGGTCAGACAAAGCCTGGTTCCGCCGCGCATGCCGATCTGCTAGGTCGGCAGCGCGACGCCCGACTATTCGCCGGGCTGCCAGCCGTTGACAATCGGGTAGCGCCGATCACGCCCGAACCCACGTGGCGTTACCCGCACGCCCACCGGCGCCTGGCGGCGCTTGTATTCGCAGCGATCGACCAGCTTGACGACCTGGTAGACGTCTTCGCGGGCAAAGCCGGCGTCAATGATCGCCTCGGCACTCATATCGCCTTCGATGTAGCGTGCCAGAATAGCGTCCAGTACGTCATAGTCGGGCAGTGAGTCGCTATCCTGCTGATCCGGCGCCAGCTCGGCGCTGGGCGGGCGTTCAATGACACGTTCAGGAATCGCCGGTGACTGGGTATTCCGCCAGCGAGCCAGCCGGTAAACCCAGGTTTTGTACACGTCCTTGATGGCGTTGTAGCCCCCCACCATATCGCCGTACAGTGTCGCGTAACCCACCGCCATTTCGCTCTTGTTGCCGGTGGTCAGCACCATCAGGCCTTTCTTGTTGGAGATGGCCATCAGCAGCACACCGCGACAGCGTGACTGGAGGTTTTCTTCAGTGGTATCGCGCTCGGTGCCGGCAAAGCTTTCCGCCAGTGTGGTCATGAACGCCTCGACCATCGATTCGATGGGCATGATGTCGTAGTGCACCCCCAGCAGCTCGGCCTGCTCGGCGGCGTCCTGCTTGGAGATATCGGCGGTGTAGTGATAGGGCATCATCACCGCCTGCACCCGCTGAGGCCCCAGCGCGTCAACGGCAATGGCCAACGAGAGGGCCGAATCGATACCACCGGAAAGGCCCAGCACCACACCATCAAACCCGCTTTTATTGACGTAATCGCGCACGCCGGTCACCAGGGCGCAGTAAAGACTCTCTTCCGTTTCGACCTCGGGCTCGACCTCCCCGGCCTGGGGCACCCAGGAAACGGCGGCGGTCTGCAGTAGCTGAACGGGCATCAGACCCACCTGCCAGTAAGGCGCCAGCACCTGTATCTGCCCTTGGGCATCGACGCAGCAGGAGCCGCCGTCGAACACCAGCTCATCCTGGCCGCCAATGGTGTTGACGTAGAAGATGGGGCGTTGGACGTCTTGCGCGCGCTGTTCCAGCAGGCGCAGACGCTCGCTGGGCTTGTCCTGATGATAGGGTGAGGCATTCAGGCTGATCAGCACCTCGGCCCCCGCTGCGGCTGCCGCCTGCACCGGCGCGCCATCCCACAGATCCTCGCAGATCAGCAGGCCAAGCTTGGCCCCCTTGTGCTCATAGACCAGCGGCTCGGTGCCCGGCGTGAAGTAGCGCTGCTCGTCGAACACCTGGTAATTGGGCAGCGCCTGCTTGGCATACTCGGCGTCCCACTGGCCGTTGTACAACACGCCGGCCAGGTTATAGCAGCGGCCTTCGCGCATACCGGGGTAGCCAATGATCACCAGCACGTCCGGGGACATTTTCTCGGCCATGCTGGCGCGCGCCTCACGCAGCCGGGTTTCCATCGACGGGCGCAGCAAGAGATCTTCCGGTGGGTAGCCCGACAGAAACAGCTCGGGAAACACCACGATGTCGGCGCCATGCTCGATGCGCGCTTCGCGTACGGCCTCGATGGCGCGCGCGGCATTGCCGGGAATATCCCCCACCAGGGGATCGAGTTGGGCCATGACCAGCGTTAAGTCTTGCATGGGCGATCAAATCTCTTGAGAATCTTTTAGGATAGGTACTCACCACCAATACGCATTGTCCCGCAAGGGCCGCCCGCAGGCAAAGGCCGCGCTTGCGAATTGCATGAGGGCGACGACAGGATGAACCTTTTGATTATTCGGCTACTCATTTTCGCGGTGCTGTTCTACGCCGGGTTAAAGCTGCTGGGCATGTATCGGCAATGGCAGCGCGACCGGCTGACCCAGGAACGCCAGGATCAGCAGCAGGACGGCGGCCACATGGTGCGCTGCCGCTGGTGCGAGGTGCACCTGCCGGAAAACGAAGCGCTACGCGACGAGGGACAATGGTTTTGCTCCAGCGCCCACCGCGACCGTTTCCTTCAGGAGCAGAAACAAGCCCCGCGCGACAACGATACCGACACCTAGCCCAGCCGCGCCGGTGTCAGCTGATAGGGCGCCGGATCGATCAGCGGCTGACGCCCCAGCACCAGATCCGCCACCAGATGCGTCGACGCCGGGGCCAGCACCAGCCCGTTACGGTAGTGTCCCGCGTTGACCGATATGTGCTGCCAGCCCGGCAGTTCGCCGATAAACGGCACGCCGTCCGGCGAGCCTGGCCTCAGCCCGGCCCAGTGATACGCCACCGGGTAATCGGCAAGCGCCGGGACGATGTTCTCGGCACTCTGACGCAGTGAGGCCAGCGCGTCCTCGTCGGTGGTCTTGTCGAAACCGCTCTCCTCCAGCGTCGAGCCCACCAGCAGCAGCCCGTCGGCGCGCGGAATCACGTAGCGACCGTCCTTGAGCACCACCCGGCGCACAAGCCCGGGCGGGGCCTGATAGGCAATCATCTGGCCTTTCACCGGCCGCACCGGCAGCGAGACGCCAAGCCTTTCCAGCAACTTTCCTGCCCATGCGCCACCGCATACGATCGTATGCCCGGCGGTGATGACCCGCTGAACGGTACGCACCCCCTCGATGCGCTCCCCATGGCGCACAAAGTCCGTCACCTCACACTGCTCGTGGAGCGTCACGTTGGGCATGGCCGACAGCCGAGCGCGCAGCGACTTGCCAAGGCGCGGATTACGCACGCTGCCCAGGGTCGGCATCCATAGCGTGCCTTCGGTGGCGGGCAGGGAATTCTCCTTGGCACGCACCATGTCCGCACTCACGCGCTCCAGCGGCTTACCCATCTCCCGCGCCCAGGCCAGCGCGGTCTCGGGGTCATCAACGTTCAGGTACAGAAGCCCCTTTTGGCGATATTCCGGGTCGATGCCGGTCTCTTCGCACAGGCGCAGCGCCAGACTCGGGTAGGCGCCCTCCGACCAGCGCGACAGCCGGGAAATCGCCGGCGCATAGCGCCAGGGATACAGCGGGGACACAATGCCGCCGCCCGCCCAGGACGCTTCCTGGCCGCATATGCCGCGCTCCACCAGACTGACCTGCTGACCCGCGTCGGCTAGCTGCAGCGCTGTCATCATGCCGATGACACCGCCGCCTACAATTAAGAAATCGCTCACACGCTCTGTCCATAATGGCTTACATCAAAAAGCATCATCAGCGCCTAGGATAAGAGACTCATACCCGTCACACATGCCATGAGCATAACGCCGGGAATAAAGGGGTCAAGCGCAGGGAGGTATCATGTCAACGTCGGGACGCCGAGTCGGCGGCAACCACGCACAGGGATTCACGCTTCTGGAGCTATTGGTGACGCTGCTGATCATGGCCATTGTCGCCGCCTGGGGACTTCCCGGCTTCCAGGCAATGGGTAAACGTCATGCGCGCCTGGAGGCGGCCAACCGGCTGCAGACGGCGCTGGGCTTCGCGCGCCAGACGGCCATCAGCCAGCGCCAGCCGGTCACGCTGTGCCCCAGCAGCGTCGAATCTGCTCACAAGCGGCGCTGTGACGACAACTGGAGTCGGGACTTGATGGCGGTGCGGGGCGACCAGACAGAAAATATCTCCCCCGCCGACGTGCTGCGCACCTTCCCGGCCACCCCGGGAGTCGACGTAGAGTACAGCCGAGGCTGGCGACGCATCCGTTACGATGCGCTAGGCCATAGCAGCGGGTATAACGGGCGTTTCACCCTCTGCCCCCAGCGCGGTAGGCAACGCGTTGAGGGCAGCACGCTGGTGCTCAGCCAGCTTGGTCGCTGGCGGATGGCGCAGGTGCCCACCGACTGTGGGCACTGAGCAAGGCGGTGTCAGCCGGCAATGCCGTCCAGGTAGCGCTCGGCGTCCAAGGCCGCCATGCAGCCGCTGCCCGCCGAGGTAATGGCCTGACGATAGACATGATCCATGACATCGCCGCAGGCAAAGACGCCAGGCACGCTGGTAGCCGTGGCATTGCCCTGCAGGCCAGACGTCACCTTGATGTAGCCGCCGTTCATGTCCAGCTGGCCGTCAAAGATGCCGGTATTCGGGCTGTGCCCGATGGCCACGAACAGCCCCGGGGCCTGGATATCCTTGTGGGAGCCGTCCCTGGTCGACTTGAGACGCACGCCGGTCACACCGGTGTTGTCACCCAATACTTCTTCCACCTCCTGGAACCATTCGAGCTCGATCTTGCCTGCCTCGACTTTTTCGAACAGCTTGTCCTGGAGGATTTTTTCGGCACGCAGAGTGTCGCGACGGTGCACCAGGGTCACCTTGGCAGCGATATTCGACAGGTAAAGGGCTTCCTCGACGGCGGTGTTGCCACCGCCCACCACGACGACGTCCTGATTGCGGTAGAAAAAACCGTCGCAGGTAGCGCAGGCGGAAACCCCTTGCCCCATGAACTGCTGTTCGCTGGGCAGCCCCAGATAACGCGCGCTGGCACCGGTGGCAACAATCAGGGCATCGCAGGTATATACACCATTGTCGCCTTTCAAGGTGAAGGGTTTATCGCCTACGCTAACCTCGTGAATATGGTCGAAAAGTACTTCGGTATTGAAACGCTCGGCGTGTTGCTTCATGCGTTCCATCAGTTCGGGACCCTGCACGCCCTGCGCATCACCCGGCCAGTTATCCACATCGGTCGTGGTGGTTAACTGTCCTCCCGCTTGCATCCCGGTGATCAGCAGCGGCTTCAAGTTGGCGCGCGCCGCATAAACGGCCGCCGTGTAGCCCGCAGGACCGGATCCCAGGATGATTAAGCGCTCGTGACGTGTTTGCATGACACCACCTTGTAAAGAGTCGGCTGATAATTTTGCACAGAGTCTGCCTGAAATGGCGTCAAGTACAAGGGATTGCAAGGCCGACATGGCTCAAAAACGCCCACCCAGCTTGAAACAAGGCGCTCGCACACCCACCTAAACCGTTAGGCGTGGTGATGAACGACAGGTGTAACGACCAGGATGAGCCATACTAGAGGAAGACAGTGACCGGCGCGCACCGCGCAATGCCAAGCAATAGAGGAGAATCGCATGAGCAAGCTGCCCGACACGGAAAGAACATTAACGGTTGGCAATTCGCAGTATCAGTATTTCAGCCTGCCAGACGCTGCCAAGACACTCGGTTCCATTGACCGACTGCCCAAGACGCTCAAAATTCTGCTCGAAAACCAGCTGCGTTTTGCCAGCGACGAAAGCGTTTCCCAGGACGATATGCAGGCCCTGGTCGACTGGCAAAAGGAAGGCAAGTCCAGCCGCGAGATCGGCTATCGCCCTGCCCGCGTACTGATGCAGGATTTTACCGGCGTGCCGGGGGTGGTCGACCTTGCCTCCATGCGCGCCGCCGTCGCGACACTCGGCGAAGACCCCGCCAAGATCAACCCGCTTACCCCGGTTGACCTGGTGATCGACCACTCGGTCATGGTCGACAAGTTCGGCAACGCCGCCGCATTCCAGGAAAACGTCGACATCGAGATGCAGCGCAACCGCGAGCGCTACGAGTTTCTGCGCTGGGGTCAGCAGGCGTTCGACAACTTCCGCGTGGTGCCGCCGGGCACCGGCATCTGTCACCAGGTCAACCTGGAATACCTGGGCAAGGCCGTGTGGACCAAGGAAGAAGACGGCCGCAACCTGGCCTACCCCGACACTCTGGTCGGCACGGACTCCCACACCACCATGATCAACGGCCTGGGCGTACTCGGCTGGGGCGTGGGCGGCATCGAGGCGGAAGCGGCCATGCTGGGTCAGCCGGTCTCTATGCTGATTCCCGAGGTCATCGGCTTCAAGCTCACCGGCAAGCTGCGCGAAGGCATCACGGCCACCGACCTGGTGCTTACCGTGACGGAAATGCTGCGCAAGAAAGGCGTCGTGGGTAAATTTGTCGAATTCTATGGCGACGGCCTGAAAGACCTGCCGCTGGCCGACCGGGCGACCATTGCCAACATGGCGCCCGAGTACGGCGCCACCTGCGGCTTCTTCCCGGTCGACGACGAAACGCTTACCTACATGCGCCTCACCGGTCGGGAAGACGAGCAAATCGACCTTGTCGAGACGTATGCGAAGACTCAGGGCCTGTGGCGCGAGCCGGGCGACGAGCCGGTCTTTACCGACACGCTGCACCTGGACATGACCGAGGTGGAAGCCAGCCTGGCAGGGCCCAAGCGTCCCCAGGATCGTGTCGCCCTCAAGGATATGGCCGCCGCTTTTGACAAGTTCCTGCAGGAAGACACCAATGCGGAACCCACCGCCAATGGGAAATTGTCGTCCGAGGGCGGCCAGACCGCCGTGGGGGTCGAGCGCAGTTTTGAACACGACACCAGCCAGGCCGTGAAGCTCGATGATCAGGACTTCAACCTCGACCCCGGCGCGGTGGTGATTGCGGCGATTACCTCGTGCACCAACACGTCCAACCCCAGCGTGATGATGGCCGCCGGCTTGCTTGCCCAGAAAGCCCGCGAAAAAGGCCTCACAACCAAGCCTTGGGTCAAGACATCCCTCGCCCCGGGCTCCAAGGTGGTCACCGACTACCTGGCCGCCGCCAATTTAGACGACGATCTGAACGCCCTCGGCTTCAACCTGGTCGGCTACGGCTGCACCACCTGTATCGGTAACTCCGGTCCACTGCCCGATGAGATTGAAAAGGCCATTGCCGACGGCGATATGGCCGTCGCCTCGGTGCTCTCGGGCAACCGTAACTTCGAAGGGCGCGTGCATCCGCTGGTGAAGACCAACTGGCTGGCCTCGCCGCCCCTGGTCGTCGCCTACGCCCTGGCCGGCAACGTGCAGTGTGACCTGAGCAACGACCCGCTCGGCAAGGACGGCAACGGCAATCCGGTCTATCTCAAGGATATCTGGCCCAGCCAGGCGGAAATCGCCACCGCCGTCGAGCGGGTCAACACCGCGATGTTCCACAAGGAATACGGCGCCGTCTTTGAAGGCGACGATGTCTGGAAAGCCATCAAGGTGCCGGAAAGCAAGGTCTACCAATGGCCCGAGTCGACCTACATCCAGCACCCGCCGTTTTTCGAGGGCATGGGCCGCGAGCCTGACGCCATCGAGGATGTGCACAACGCCCGCGTGCTGGCCATGCTGGGTGACTCGGTGACCACCGACCACATCTCGCCAGCCGGCGCCATCAAGCCCGACAGCCCCGCCGGACGCTACCTTCAGGAGAAAGGCGTCAAGCCAGTGGACTTCAACTCCTACGGCTCGCGCCGCGGCAACCACGAAGTCATGATGCGCGGCACCTTTGCCAACGTGCGGATCAAGAACGAAATGCTCGACGGCGTGGTCGGCGGCGAAACCCGTCACGTGCCCAGCGGCGAGCAGATGGCGATCTACGACGCGGCGATGAAGTACAAGGAGGAAGGCAAGCCGCTGGTCGTGATCGCCGGTAAAGAGTACGGCACCGGCTCCTCGCGGGACTGGGCCGCCAAGGGCACGCGCCTTCTGGGCGTGCGCGCGGTGCTCGCCGAGTCCTTCGAGCGTATTCACCGCTCCAACCTGATCGGCATGGGCGTGGTACCGCTGCAGTTCCCCGAAGGCGAAAGCCGGATCAGCCTTGGGCTCACCGGCGATGAAGAAGTCTCGATTGCCGGGCTCAGCGACTTGACACCGGGCGGTAGCGTCAAGGTCACCATCAAGAATGCCGATAGCGAAAGAACCGTTGATGCCAAGTGCCGCATCGATACCGAGAATGAACTGGCGTACTTCCGTCATGGTGGTATCCTTCATTACGTGCTGCGCAACATGATTGGCGCAGCCTAATCGGGAAACCGACCAATGCTTGCTGGCCCCCACTTGGTGGGGGCTTTTTTTTTGCGCGGAACCTGGCTGTCTATTTAGAAGGCACGGCGCCGATAGACACGGTACTCGGGCGACCAACTGGCGCGCTCGATGGCTGCACGCAGCTCGGTACCGCCGGTCTTGAGCGCCACACCGTTCTGCTGTGCCTGGGCCGCTACCTCGAAGGCGATCGACTGGCTGATATCGCGAATACGCGACAGCGGCGGCAGCAAGGCGCCTTTGCCGTTCTTGACCAGCGGTGCCTCCCGCGCCAGCGCTCGCGAGGCACTCATCAGCATTTCATCGGTCACCCGGGACGCCCTGGCCGCCACCACGCCAAGCCCGATACCGGGGAAGATATAGGCGTTGTTGCACTGGGCAATGGGGTAAGTGCGGCCGTTGAAGACCACCGGCGGGAACGGACTGCCGGTGGCCACCAGCGCCTGGCCGTCGGTCCAGCGAATGACGTCTTCCGGCACGGCTTCCGCCTGGGAAGTGGGGTTGGAGAGCGGCATGATCACCGGGTGCTCGCAGCCCGCGTGCATGGTGCGCACCACCTGCTCGGTGAAAATGCCCCGCTGGCCGCATACGCCAATCAGCACCGTCGGTTTGATCTGCGCAATGGTCTCCTCAAGCCCTTGCCCGTTCCATTCGGCGACCAGACTGGCATCGTGGGCCAGGCGCCGCTGGAAGTCGCGCTGCCACGGCTGGTCGTTGGTCATCAGCCCTTCACGATCCACCATGTAGATGCGCTTGCGAGCCTCGCTCTCGCTCAATCCCTCAGTCTGCATCGCCACCACGACCTGCTCGGCGATGCCGCAGCCGGCAGAACCTCCGCCCACGAACACCACCCGCTGGTCGGCGATAGTCTGCTCGCGGGCCTGGCAGCCCGCCATGAGCGTGCCCACGACCACCGAGGCGGTACCCTGCACGTCGTCGTTGAAGCAGCACAGCTCGTCACGGTACTTCTCGAGCAGCGGCATCGCATTGGCCTGGGCGAAGTCCTCGAACTGCAGCAGCACATTGGGCCAGCGACGTTTGACGGCGGCGATGAAGGTCGCCATGAACTCGTCATATTCTTCCTGGCTGACCCGCTCATGCCGCCAGCCCATGTACATCGGATCGTCAAGCAGCGCTTTGTTGTTCGTCCCTACATCGAGCATGATCGGCAGGGTATACGCCGGGCTGATGCCCCCACAGGCGGTATATAGCGCCAGCTTGCCGATGGGGATACCCATCCCACCGATGCCCTGATCACCGAGGCCCAGAATCCGCTCGCCGTCGGTCACCACGATTACCTTGACGTTATCCTTGGTGGCGCTGCGCAGGATGTCGTCCATGTGCTCGCGATCCGGGTAGCTGATAAACAGCCCCCGGTGGTTACGATAGATATTGGAAAATTCCTGGCACGCCTTGCCGACCGTCGGCGTGTAGATGATCGGCAGCATTTCCTCGAGGTGCTCGGAGACCAGCCGAAAATACAGCGTTTCGTTATCGTCCTGAATGGCGCGCAAATGAATATGTCGCTCCAGGTCGCTGTGGCACTGCTGGTACTGACGATAGACGCGCTCTAGCTGGTCATCAATGGTTTCGACCTTCTGGGGCAGCAGGCCGATCAGGTTGAATGCCAGCCGCTCCTGCTGAGTAAACGCACTGCCTTTGTTCAATAGCGGCATTTCAAGTAGGGAAGGACCGGCGTAAGGAAGGTACAGGGGGCGTTTGCTCGCGGTGGTCATAAGCACTCTCTTTTTGTCGCAAATTTCTATTGCAATGCAGCAACATAGCGCGTCTGCAGTCTTTGAGCGTAATGTAACATGCCCTTTCGACAAAGGTAGCAAGCAGGCGCATTAAAGCGACAAAAACGCCCCAACCGAGGTTGGGGCGCAAAGAGAGATACATACTGAAAATCGCGCTGACGAAGCGCGCCCTAACAGGTTTTGGCAGCCGGCCGCCGGGCGGCTTCACCGGTGAAGAATAATGGCCGCAGCTTGACGCCCAGCATGTTGCCCGCGAAGGCAGCCACCAGCCATACCCAGCCATGGAGGCTGCCGGACGCAATGCCGCTGAAGTAAGCGCCGATATTGCAGCCAAACGCCAGGCGCGCGCCATAACCCAGCAGCAACCCGCCGATGATCGCGGCGAGCACCGAACGCAGGGGAATCCTGAAATTCGGCGCAAAGCGACCCGCCAGGCTGGCGGCGGCAAGTGCGCCGAGCATGATGCCGACATTCATCACCGTCGTCACATCACTCCATACGCTGGAAGTGAGCGCGGCGGCATTGCCCGACGACTGCCAATAGCCCCACTGGGACACATCGCCACCGACCAGTTCAAAGCCTTTCGCCCCCCATAGCGCAAACGCCGAGGTAATCCCCCAGGGCCGCCCGGCCAGCGCCAGGGTGACAAAATTCAATACCGCGAGGGCCACCGCCCCGGCCACCAGCGGCCACGGGCCGGTCAGCCAGCGCTGGTAGCCGTGCTTGTCGACCTGCGGGGCTTTCTCCAACTGGCCATGGCGGCCCTTTTCCATCACCAGGGTAAACGCGGCAATGGCGGCAAACAGCACCAGGCTGATGGCCATGCCCCCGCCGGAGCCCGCCACGTTAACCAGCGATACCGGCTGAAACGCGGGCAGGCTCTGCCACCAGGCAAAGTGCGCGCTGCCGATCACCGAGCCGACGATGAAAAACAGCAGCGTGATCACCATGCGCGCATTGCCGCCGCCGGCGGTAAACAAGGTCCCCGACGCGCAGCCGCCGCCGAGCTGCATACCCAAGCCGAAGAGAAACGCGCCCACCAGCACCGAAACGCCAATCGGCGCGACAAAACCGTAGACCTCGCGGCCAAACAGCGTACCCGCCCCCAGTGCGGGGAAAAACAGCACCACGGCCAGCGCCAGCATCACCATCTGCGCGCGCAGGCCGCGCCCACGGCGCTCCTTGATAAACACCCGCCAGGCCGACGTGAAGCCAAAGGCCGCGTGATACAGCACCAGGCCAAACAGGCCGCCGACAATCATCAGCAGGCCGGTATTGGCGTCAAACACCACGCCGATCATCAGCGCCCCCAGCACGATCGCCGCCGCCACGATAAGTGGCACGCGATACGTGGCCGAAGGCGTTCGAGTCGCTGTAGTCATAGGATCACCTTGAGCAACGCCAAAAGCGCCTGCTGAACAACAGGCGCTTTTGATCGAGATGGATAGTGCGCTAAGCCTACCGGGGCAGAAAGTTAGCGTGAAATGTTTTATTCGACGTGATCTATACCATTCTGGAATATACAAACAACTCGCCGGCCCGATCGCTTTTTTAGCCGGCTCGCCTTGAATCCGCGGGGATTCGGCTGCATATCTATAGCTAAATTTCCCCATTCGCGAGCATGTTTATGTCGTCCATCATTGATCCACGTACCGGTGAAGCGCTGACCAGCCCTGACGCAGGCAACGACGGGCAAGCTCAGGCCGGCCAGTCAGCGGTTCGCCCAGAGGACGTTATCATCGACCTCAACGCGGGTAACATCCAGCAGGTACTGGAAGCCTCTTCGCAGGTGCCGGTGCTCATGGACTGCCGGTCGCCGGACGCTGAGGCCTGCAACCAGCTGACGCCGATACTCGAAAAGCTGGCGCTCGAATACGCTGGCGCCTTCCTGCTGGCCAAGCTGGATACCCAGGCCAACCCGCAAATCGCCAGCCAGTTGGGTGTCCAGTCGGTTCCCGATGTCAAACTGATCAGCCAGGGCGGCCTGGTCGACGGCTTCCAAGGCGCACTGCCCGAAAAACAGGTTCGCGAGTGGCTCAACCGCTACTTCCCCGCTCCCGAAGATGCGCCCCCCAGCCCCGAAGAGCAGGCTGAAGCGGCGCTCGAAGCGGGCGATGTCGCCGGCGCGCGGGATACCTATCAGTCCCTGGTCAGCCAGTACCCTGACCACTATCCCTATCAGGTTGCCCTCGCCAGGACGCTGGTGGCCGAGGGGCGTCGTGACGAAGCGCGTAACCTGCTGGACAACCTGCCGCCGGAAGAGCGCGATGCGCCATCCGCACGCGGCGTGCGAGCCAGCATCGAATTTGGCGAGCAGGCGCTGTCCAGCGAGGAGATCGCCGCGCTGGGCGACCGCACCGACAGCGACGCCCAGTACCAGCGTGCACTGCGTCAGGTAGCGGACGGTCACTACGAGGCCGGGCTGGATGCGCTGCTCACGTTGATGAAGCAGGATCGCGCCTACAATGACGACGCCGCCCGCAAAACGCTATTGCAGGTGTTCGACGCCCTGGGCGCCGACCATCCACTGACCGTCGCCTATCGCCGCAAACTCTTTGCCCTGCTGTATTGATTGCTCAGCGGGCCAGCAACGCATCCATTCGGGTGAGCGCCGCCTCCAGCTGCGAGGCGGTGGTGCCGAAATTGAGCCGCACATAGCCCGGATGGCCGAAGGCCGCGCCGTCGGACAAGGCGACCCCGGCCTGCTCGAGGAGCGTCGCCTGGGGTGATTCACCAAGGTTCGCGTCGCGCATGTCCAGCCAGGCGAGATAGGTCGAGGCGGGCGAACTCATTTCGACCCCGGGCCAAGTCGCCACACGCGCCTTGAGCGTGGCGCGATGTTCACGCAGCACCTGCAGCAGGGCTTGGCGCCACGGCTCGCCATCGCGATAGGCGGCCTCTGCCGCCACCAGGCCGAGCACGTTGCCATCGGGCAGCAGGCCTTTGGTCGCCTGGGCAAAGCGCTTGCGCAGGTCAGGATCGGGGATCACCGCGCAGGCCGTGGTCAGCCCCGCCAGATTGAAGGTCTTCGACGGCGCCCACAGCGTGATGGTGCGCTTGGCGAGCGCAGGAAAGGCCGCCACCAGCGGTTGATGACGCGCGCCTTCGTCAAGCAGCAGATCGCAATGCAGTTCATCGGATACCACCCAGAGGTCATGCCGTTCGACAAACGCGGCCAGCGCCGCCAGCTCCCCGTACGACCACACCCGGCCGGTCGGATTATGCGGATGGCACCACAGCAGCAGGCGGGTCTCGGGCGTCACCGCCGCCTCGAGCGCGCCGATATCCAGCCGCCAGCTATCGTCACGGCTCACCGGGGTCGCCAGCGCCGCCTGCTGGGGCAGCCGGCCGGTTCGCTCGGCCACCGCCAGAAATGGCGGGTAAATCGGCGTAACCGTCAATACGCCGTCGCCCGGTGCGGTCAGCGTCTGGGCGGCCAGATGCAGCGCCGGCACCACGCCCGGCAGCCACTGCTGCCAATCAGCGCTGATGAGCCAGTCGTAGTGGTGGGCGCTCCACTGGCACAGGGTTTCTGTTAACGTGGCAGGCACTTCGCCGTAGCCGTAAACGCCGTGTGCCACCCGCGCGTGCAAGGCGTCGATCACCGCAGGCGGCGAGCGAAAGTCCATATCCGCCACCCACAGGGGCAGCACGTCGTCAGCGTAGCGGTGCCATTTCTGCGATGCCCAGCCCTCAGCGGGGTGGCGCCGCTCAACGGGCGTGGCAAAATCAAACGCCATTATTCGTCTCACTTTTGTTAACCGGGGGTGCAGCTGAGCATGCCGCAAGATGACTTTTATACCAAGGTGCGCGCCGGATTGCCCGCGCTGTTGCGCCAGTGGCGCGCGCTGGGTCAGGCCGACGCCGACCGGCTGGCGCTGATTTTGGCCGAAACGGCGCGGGTCGCCAAGTTGGGCGAGCCCAGCGAAACGCCAGACGGCGCCACCCTGGATGCATGGAGCCAGTCACAGGACGGTGACATTCCGCTATGGGCACCGCGTACGGCGGTTTTCCTGCTCAACCAGATGCCCGCCCGGCCGCTACCGGACAGCGAGGCCGAAGCCTGCGCCTGGGCCTACTGCTGGCTGCGCAACCGAACGTTCGACCATCTGGAAGACGCGCAACGGGCGCTGCCCGCGCATCTGCAAACGCCACTGGAAAGGGCCCTGGCGGCCGCCTGGCGCGACCAGCAAGGGCTTCGCCTGGTGTAGCGTCATCCCCCCAGGCCTTGACCAAGCGTTTGCTTGGGGCAATCCTGACGCTTCAACCGGCCTCTGGGCTTGTCCCCCACGCTGCTCATAAGATGACAAGGATGGCGTTATGTTCACCCGCACCATTGAACCGGCGTTTTACGACACCGATGCCCTCGGGCATATCAATAACACCCGTCTTCCCGCCTGGTTCGAGCTGGCGCGCAACGACCTGTTCAGATTGTTCACCCCCGACCTGAACCCCCAGGCGTGGCGCTTGATCATGGCGCGGATGGAGGTCGACTACCGCGCTGAACTGTTTTACGGTCATGATATCGAATTACGTACCTACCTGACGCGCCTGGGCAAAAGCTCCTTTACCGTCACCCAGGAGGCGCGTCAGCACGGCAAGTTAACCAACGTCGGGCATACCGTTCTAGTGCAATATGACCATCAGGCCAAATGCACCGTGCCCATTGAAGGCGAGTTGCGGCAAGCGCTCGAGGCCCATATGCAAGACGCGCCCGCCCCCGCCTGAACCGCTAACGCCCCGGCAACGGGGCGGCCAGGAGTGCCCCATGGCGATCCGCTATAATCTTTGGCTAGACCCGGACAACACCGCCCAGCACCGCGCCGTCGAGGCGGACCTCGAGCGCTACTTCATGGAGCGCTTTGCTGACTATCCGCATATTCGCTTGTTCGGTGCCGACCCCTACGATTATGATGCGCCGTTCAACCGACTTTACGATGTGCTGATGGCCCGCGCCGCCGAATACTGCGAGCGCACCTGGCACTACGTGGCATCGCCGGAACAGCTCAACCGCTGTTTTTTCCGCGCCGTCGGCCGCTCCACCAAGTTTGTCCAGGAATAACCCTGCACACGACGACCGCCCGCAAGAGATACGCCCCATGGTGATTCGCACCGATCAAGCCCCCGACGAACGCCAGCTGGCGATCATTACCCAACAGCTCGGCCGCCCGCCCAAGGGCATTGAGGCCGTGGCCGCGGTGGACGGCGACGGCACCCCGCTGGTGCTGCGCATGGCGCCGATTGTGGATGGCAAGCCCTTTCCGACGCTCTACTGGCTGTGCTCCGACGTGCTCAAGGTGGAGATTTCGCGCATTGAAGCCGTGGGCGTTATCAAGTCGCTGGAGCAGCAGCTACAGGACGACCCCGACTTCCTGGTGGCCTACCAGCAAAGTCACCGCGACTACGTCGAGACACGCTGGTCGCTGATGAGCGACGCGCAGCGCGTCGAGGTGGATAAGCTCGGCTACCGCGACGTGCTCACCGAGCGCGGCATTGGCGGCATCAGCAACTGGCAGCAGATACGCTGCCTGCATACCCAGTACGCTCACCATCTGTGCGGCCACAATGTCATCGGCCAGTGGCTGGACGCCCACTATCAGGTCGATGCATTCCTGCCCTGACCGGCACACCACTGCCGAGTCAACGGCCCACCTAGTTATCTCTATCTTGTACGTTAAGGAACCGGTGTCATGTCCCGAATCTGCGTTTATCTTGGCTCTAGGGAAGGCAATAGTCCTGCCTTTCGTCACGCCGCCCAGGCGCTTGGCCACAGCCTGGCGGCCCATGGTCACACGCTGGTCTACGGCGGCGCCCGGGTCGGGCTGATGGGCGTGCTGGCCAATGCGGCACTTGACGCGGGCGGCGAAGTGATCGGCGTGATGCCGGATCATCTGGTCGAGCGCGAGCAGGCCCATTTCGGCCTGACCGAGCTGATCCGCGTGCCCAACATGCACGAGCGCAAAGCCAGCATGGCCGCCAATGCGGATGCCTTCATCGCCCTGCCCGGCGGCATCGGCACCTTTGAAGAGCTGTTCGAAATCTGGACCTGGGGGTATCTGGGGCTGCACGACAAGCCACTCGGGCTGCTCAACGTTGACGGTTTTTACGCGCCCCTGCTGACGTTTTTAAACAGCACCGTGGAACAGGGCTTCATGGCGCAGGCCACCCGGGACATGTTGCTCGACGCCGACACCCCCGCCGCCCTGCTTGATGCGATTATCGCCAAGCGCTAGCTGGCAAGGGGCCATGCAAACGGGTATGCAGTTGAGGCATCGGGATAGGAGGATTGCCCGGCTACTCGCAGAGCCGGAGGGTTCGCTGATAGGTCAGTTGGAGTAGCAGGGCGTCTTCACCGGCGCGATGGCGGTGGATGCCACGCTCCGCGATGACCGACTCCTTGGTATCACTCCACGCGGCCTGCTGCGCTTCGCTGAGCAGGATGCGCAGCGCTTCAAGGCGAAAGCGCGCCAGCATGCCGGCGTGGTGAAACAGCAACGAGAGCCAGGTGTTATCGTATCCCCAGCTGTCACTGTAAGCCTTGCCGATCTCGCCAAGCTCGTCGTTAAGCCAGTGCGCCACCTGGCGCACCGGGTAGCCTTCGCGGATCAGGCGCTCGCGGGAAATCCCGTGCAGCAACTCGGCCTTGGGATCCCAGTGCGTCCACTCGTCGAGCGGCTGGATCAGAAACGCGCAGCTGGTGCCGTCGGCACGGGCGATCCCCACCTCGATCGGGTAGCTACCGCGCCCGAAACCGGACGCTTCAATATCCAACACAGTCGGGAGCGTCTCGGACACAGACGGCCTCACTTACTCAAATAGGGCGCCCGTCAGGCCGCCACGTGTTCAGAGGGCTGATCCACCAAGGCCTGCCAATAGGCGGCTTGATCGGCATCGGCCGTTAACCCCAGCTCGCCCACCCGATAGGCAAGCGCCAGACGCTCAGCCGCTAGCACATGGCCGGATTGCGCCGCGCGCGCATACCAGGTAACCGCATAGTCATCACGGCGTGGGTACTGTGCACAACCGTTCTCATAGATGGTCGCGGCCTGATACTGCGATTTCACATCGCCGGCATGGGCCGCTTCCATCACATAGCGCGCGCCGCGAGCTTTATCGTGGGGCGACAGGCTGCGCTTCAGCAACATATGGCCGTACACGGAAAGCGCGTCGGGATGGCCCGCCTCGGCGCAACGCTTGAACAAGCGCAGCGTAAGCCGCTGAGTACGCGGCGAGCGTGGCAACAGCCAACGATTCTGAAACAGTCGTTCGGCGAGCCGAAACTCCAGCCGAGTAAACAAAGATGATGCCTGTGGCATGGCAAACCACCCTGTCTGTCTGTTGAAACCTTGGGCCAGCCGTCACTCCCTATGAGACAACCAACCACGCGATAAACCGCAGCAGCCTGTCGGGCTTGACCGATCGTCACGAGAAGATTCGCAGTCGATCAGCGTTAAGTCCGACAGGCTGCCAGCCGGTCGATGGGCTGGCAAGCATACGCCTGCCTTGGCGGGGACTCAACCCCTCTGATTTGCTGCCTGGCGAAGGCCTCGCTAACATGCCCCACACCCCACGACGCGATGCGCTATATTAGCCGTGCATCCGCTCGTTATCGTGCTCAACCAAGGAGAAAGCCATGCAAACGCGACCATTGGGCAGAACCGGGCTGGACGTCAGCCGACTTTGCCTGGGCACCATGACGTTTGGCGAACAAAACAGCGAAGCCGAGGCCCACGAGCAGCTCGACCGCGCCGTGGCCTTTGGCATCAATTTTATCGATACCGCTGAAATGTATCCCGTCCCGCCCAAAGCGGAGACCCAAGGGCTGACCGAGCGCTATGTAGGCAGCTGGCTCAAGCAGCGCCGCGAACGCGACGACGTGGTTATCGCCACCAAAGCCGCTGGCCCCGGGCTTGATCATATTCGTGGAGGACCACGCCTGACGCGCGAGCACCTTTTCCAGGCGGTCGATACCAGCCTCGAGCGCCTGCAAACCGATTACATTGACCTTTATCAACTGCACTGGCCTGACCGCAGCACCAACTTCTTCGGCAAGCTGGGCTACGTGCATAACCAGGAAGAAGACGCCACGCCACTGGAAGAGACCCTGAGCGCGCTCAAGGAGCTGGTCGACGCGGGTAAAATTCGTGCCATCGGGCTTTCAAACGACACGCCCTGGGGCACCATGCGCGCCCTGCAACTCGCCGATCAGCTCGACGTGCCACGGGTGGCCTCGATCCAGAACCCCTATAACCTGCTCAACCGTTCCTTCGAGGTGGGCCTGGCTGAAATCGCCCACCGCGAAGATGTCGGGTTGCTCGCCTACTCGCCGCTGGGCTTTGGCGTGCTCTCGGGCAAATACCTGGATGGTGCGCAGCCGCCGACCGGTCGCCTCACCCTATTCGAGCGTTTCAAGCGCTATACCTCGCCGGAGGCCGAAGCGGCCACCAAGGCCTATGTGTCGCTGGCACGCGACTACGGCCTCGACCCCGCGCAAATGGCCTTGGCGTTCGTCAACTCGCGCAGCTTCCTGACCAGCAACATCATCGGCGCCACCACCATGGCGCAGCTGGAAAGCAACCTGGCCAGCGAAAGCCTCAAGCTGGACGACGAGGTGCTGGACGCCATCGACGATATCCATCGCCGCATGCCCAACCCCTGCCCCTGATCGCGCCTCGCGCGCGAAAGACGCTATCGGGCCTATAGCCTCGGCCATCGCCGAGGCTTGATATAATGCCCTTATTACTTCTAGGACGTGCCAAGGAATCTGCCATGTTGAGCGTCATTTCACCGGCCAAAACGCTGGATTTTGAAACCCCGCCGACCACCCAGGACGTCACCCAGCCGGACTTTCTGGACGACAGCCAGGCGCTGATCGACATCCTGCGTGACTACTCGCCCCAGCAGATCAGCGACCTGATGGGGATCAGCGATAAGCTCGCGGGCCTGAACGCCGCGCGATTCGCCGAATGGCAGCCGCCGTTTTCGCTGGAAAACGCCAAGCCCGCCGCGCAGGCCTTCCAGGGAGATGTCTACACGGGGCTTGAAGCCGATACCTTCAGCGACGACGAAAACCGCTATGCCCAGCAGCATCTGCGTATTTTGTCTGGGCTTTATGGCCTGCTACGCCCGCTGGATCTGATTCAGCCTTATCGGCTTGAGATGGGCACCAAGCTCCCCAACCCGGCGGGCAAGGATCTATATGCCTACTGGAAGCCCACGCTGACCTCGGCGCTCAATGACGCCATTGCCGCCAGCGGGTCAAAGGTGCTGGTCAACCTAGCGTCCAATGAATACTTCAAGGCCGTCGACGCCAAGCAACTCGATGCCCGGATCATCACGCCGGTGTTCAAAGACGAGAAAAACGGCACCTTCAAGATCATCAGCTTCTACGCTAAAAAGGCACGCGGATTGATGAGCGCCTGGATCATTCGCCAGCAGGCCAACGACCCCGAGGCGCTGAAGGCCTTTGATGTCGCCGGCTACCGGTTTGACCCAGCAGCCTCCCAGGGCGACACCTTTGTGTTTACCCGCCGCGAGGCTGACCGCTAAGGGCTCAGCTAGCCGTCAAAAAAACCGCACCGCCTTTGCCGCGCGAGGCTTCAGGAACTGGCGGTGCACATCGCCAAACGACGTTGTGTCGCAGCGATGCAGCCACTCGTAGGCCACCATATCCGCCGAAACCGCCTGCGCCCCCAGCGCACAGGCCCGTTCGCGAGCCAGCGCCGCTTCACCGGCACGCCGGCTGGCGGTGGCCTCGCTCAGCCAGTACACCGCATAGCCATCGGCTAACAGCCCGAGCGCGGTTTGCAGCACGCAAATATGCGCCTCGGTACCGCATAGCACGACCTGCTGTCGGCCGGTGGCGCGCAACGCCTCCCGAAACGCGGCGTCTTCGGTGACAGCAAAGTGCTGCTTTTGCCATATCGTCGGCGCGGTTCGATCCGCCAATAATGCTGCAGCGGTGCCACCGAGCTTCTCCGGCATCTGCTCGGTCAGCCACACGGGCACCTCCAGCGCCTCTGCGACGCCGTACAGCCAATGGGCCTCAGCAATAGCCTCGTCACCGCCGTCGATCACCGGCAGCAACCCCGCCTGGAAATCGACCATCAATAGCACACTTTTATCGCGTTCCAAACGCACGTTATCACCTCATTATTGTCTTTATGGTTATCCGCTAGAAACAGACGACGCCCGCGATCAATAGGCGGTAAACTAGCGACCGTTTTTAACCACTTTATACTCCCCATTGTATCCCCTTTGCGCTCAGAGGCGCTTGATAACCTGGAGAAACACCATGCTGCGACAGATTTTTGTCATGTTACTGGTAAGCGTGATGGGCGTTGGTCTGGCGGTTGAATCCGCCGATGCCCGCCGCCTGGGCGGCGGCGCTAGCAGCGGCAGCTTTTCGCGCTCGGCCGACCGTCCCGCCGCCACCCAACAACAGGCCCAGACCAATCGCGATCAGGGCCAGCCCGGTGCGGCGGCCCGTCGTGGGGGCATGGGCGGCATGTTCGGCGGCTTGCTGGCCGGCGGGCTGCTGGCGGCGCTGTTCTTTGGTGGCGCCTTCGACGAACTTCGCCTGATGGATCTACTGGTCATGGCCGGCGTCGCCTTACTGGCGGTCATGGCGTTCCGCGCCATGCGCCAACCCGCGACGGGGCATGCGCGCTCAACGGGCGCTTCCGCAGCGTCTTTCCAGGGGCAAGGCGGCGTTGCCTCAAGCGGCCCCACCGCCTCCGCCACACCGGCATGGTTCGACAAGGAGCGTTTCCTGAGCGGCGCCAAGGAGCATTTCATGACCCTGCAGCGCGCCTGGGATAATAACGACTTCAGCCGCCTGCAGGAATACGTCACGCCCGAGTACTACAACGTGCTGCGCGCCGAGCGGGCCCAGCAGCCGGCCAATAACCAGACCGAAATCGTGCGCCTGTTTGCCGAACTGGGCAATGTAACGGAAATGGGCGACCATGCCGAAGCGACGGTGATTTTCCATGGTCTGCTGGAAGAAAACGGCGAGCAGACCGAGTTCAACGAAACCTGGCACCTGACCCGCGCCATGCGCGAGGATGCCCCCTGGTACCTGCAAGGCATCGAGCAGAACCCGGGCGCTTAGCCACACAAAACATCGTGAACAGCGTTAATAACAAACGCCCCGCTTTTTGCGGGGCGTTGGCGTTCAAGGGCGTCGACAATACGATGTCGCACTGAGAATCAGCTAAAGCGCCCAAGGCCGACCGTGGCGCGTAGCTTGTCCATGGTCACGGCGGTTTCTTCACGGGCGCGCTCGGCGCCGCGCTGAAGCACCGCTTCGATGTGGCCCGGGTCTTCCATCAGCGCGTTGTAGCGCTCACGGGGCTCTGCCAGGTGGGCGTTGAGGTACTCGAACACCTGGTTTTTCGCGTCGCCCCAGCCGATCCCCTCGGCGTACTGCCGACGCATGGCAGCGGTTTCCTCGTCGGAGGCAAAGGCCGCATAAATCTGGAACAGCGTGCAGGTATCCGGGTCTTTCGGCTCGCCGGGCTCCAGCGAGTTGGTCTTGATCTTGCGCACCAGCTTTTGCAGCTTTTTCTCGCCCACAAATAGCGGAATCGTATTGTTGTAGCTTTTGGACATCTTGCGGCCATCCAGCCCGCCCAGCACCTGGCTTTTCTCGTCCACCACCGCGTTGGGCAGGGTGAAGTACTCACCTTTGTACAGATGGTTGAAGCGCCCGGCGATATCCCGCGCCATCTCGATGTGCTGGATTTGATCGCGCCCTACCGGCACCTTGTGGGCGTTGAACATCAGGATATCGGCGGCCATCAGCACGGGGTAGCCAAACAGCCCCATCGTGATGCCTTTGTCCGGATCCTGGTTGCCCGCTTCCTCGTTTTCCGCCACGGCGGCCTTGTAGGCGTGGGCCCGGTTCATCAGCCCCTTGGCGCACACACAGGACAGCATCCAGGTCAGCTCGGGGATTTCCGGAATATCCGACTGGCGATAGAAAATAGCGTTATCGGTGTCCAGCCCCAGCGCCAGCCAGGTGGCGGCAATTTCCAGCCGCGACTGCTGCACCCGCTTGGGATCCTGACACTTGATCAGCGCGTGATAATCGGCCAGAAAGTAGAACGACTGAACGCTGGGATCCTGGCTCGCCTCGATGGCGGGTTTGATCGCCCCCACGTAGTTGCCCAGATGGGGCGTACCAGACGTGGTGATACCGGTTAGAACGCGGGTTTTGGAGAACTGATTCATGATTTTCAGGCTCTTAAGCAAATGTCACTATCATAACGCGAGCTCGGCCAAGTGGCGAATAACGTCACTTCCAATCAACTAATGACCACGACAACGAGCCGTCATCCGGTTTTATGGGCAAAGCACAATCTGCCCAGCTTTTCTGTTCACTCTCGTCAAGTAAGCCAAAGGCAGCGCGCAATGCCCCCTCATCATAATTAAAATCACGATTACCCCCACCAATAAATTCAATGTTAGCCGGGGTAAACTGTAAGCTGCTACGGCTATATGGAGCGATCAACAAGGCACCATTCAAGTCCCGACCACCGCCGCCTTTCTGAGTATAGTCACCCAACACAATCATCAGTCCTTCAAAGGAAGCGTTGCCTCCTCCATTGTAGTCTCCGTTGACTACTAAAATACCTGCACCAGATATGTTATTAGCATCAATATCACCATTTACAAAGGTAATTTTTTCATCACCCACCCCCCCGAAGGAAGTATTATTCTTGTACACACCATTGAGCACTCTGTCCGCCTTATTCCTTAACACATCTATGAATAAAGAAAACTTTTCAGCATTCTCTTCGCGGTCAAACAAAGCACTCGTAATCCCTTCCCTTACATTACCATTAGCAGTCGATGCACTAGAAACCTTCTCCGCATTGCCACTGGAAACTGTAATATCAGGTACTATACCGGCACCATCAAATGTTGCACGAGAAGAAGGCAACCTCAAACGATCAATTGGACTCGCGATAGCGAGAGGAGATATATCAGCAAAGGTACACCACTGAGGCTCAGAAGTACCCACCGACATATCTATATCATCATACGCACGATCATAGTGCATTGAACCACCACCATTTAAACCAATCGTGTGCGAAAAGACCCTCCCCATCAAACGAGCTGAACCCGTAATATTCACATTTCCGAACGGGGCTAATAACTCACCATAAAAATCACCATCAGATGCCATACTGATAGCAGTATCGCTTCCTTCGTACAGCGTATTAAAAGAAAATGCAGGAACCAACTTGCCTTCCACATCAACAACCGGAGAAAAACCATTCATATCAAAAACATTAGACCCACTTAAAAAAATCCTCCCCTTTGACACAATACGCAGAGTTGCACCATCTTTTAGTGAAATCACATTATCATTACCCCATAGCTCTACACTCACATCTGAATCTGCAACAATAACTGTCGGCTCCTCCACAACTAGGCCATTTCCACCTATCCTTAGCCGATTAACATGAAAAGTTTCAAAACCACCGACCACATTAGGCTTACCAAGCATATTGGTACCCACAGGACCGACATTACTAACCACATCAACATCTCTTGGGTTGCTTTTGAAACTAAACTCTTCGTAAACTTTCTCGACACCGTAATCAGAACATTCATCATTGTCTCTGACGACACTTAGCCCTTCGCTTAAAAAATCTTCAAAACGCACTTCTGGGTTTTCACTAGTCAGGGAACCTTCAATTCTATTATCTATTTGCGTATAAATGTCTGGAGATATAGCGTCACCACCAATTGCATAGGTCGTACCGGATCTTGTACTGCCATTTGGTTGCAGGGCACGCACCTCTCCCCAGTTACCTAATACTTGTATACTATTATTTGCAGAAACATTCCCATCTACTCGAGTCCCCACCTTGAAAAGAACACTATCTTCAGAGAACAAATCACCTGTTATCAAGGCGCTATTCCCATCCAATGATATATTTCCCGCCGTATAAACACTACCCACAATGGGCATTGTGTTTGTTACCTCAATGCCACCTGCAGAAAAAACATCTCCAGTCATTCCTGGCGTGGAACCCATATTAAATACTATATCGCTATTTTCATGAAGAGCTATGAGAGAAGCTTTCCCACCGCTATTCCCCCCAACACCGTAGGCACCTTTTCGTGAATCAAAACTATCAATAGCGACTCCCCCCCCACCATTTAACTCAGCACCATAACAGGTAATAAAGCCATCACTAAAAAAACCTGCACCGCTTGCCTCATCTACATTATAGCGATAGACAACAGACGAATCGCGGAATGCATCATTGCGCAGCCCTCGATCCGAAGAAGTAATAGTAATAGTGTTATTTTGACCATCAACTTCAAACTCAAGCTCTAAATTAGCTTGAAGCTCTTCAACCAAAGCCTTCTTTTCTTCTTCCTCCAAATCTTCATAATTGGCGGGTAGCAGCCCATCAACCAACTCGTCAAGCGTACCATTTTTTATAAGCTCAGCTATCTCAGAACCTTTTAATACACCACTTCCTTTTTCCAGGCGCTCTTCAAGATAGTTTTCACGGGTAGCTTTGTTTTCATCACTTGCCAAAGCAGCCAATACATTTTCCGACGTCATTTGAGCCTGGGTTGAAGCCCGGTAATTACTCGCCAAACGCTCATCCACCAAGGCGGTTTGCATCCCAGAGAGCCCAAGGGTCATGGCGCCAGCGAGCAGCGCCATAACGATGACTAACGCAGCCCCTTGTTGGTTTTTCATCGCATGCACCTATTTGTAGTGATACCAAGATTCTTGTCGCCTATGCCGCCTATCTTCAAATAACCAACTTGCTCTTAGCAACTCACTCTTCAGGGCTCTCAAAGAGCATGGCGCGATGAACGACATGAAAAACAATTGCCTCGCCGTTATTTTCCAATGGCAGCGCGACTCGATAAAGCGCAGATTCGTTCTCCACACGTTCTCCCAAAACGTGCTCTTCCTCGACACACTGGCTTTCTAAGTTATCGTCTGACAAGTCTTTCAAAAAGCTCACTAATGGCTGTCCGTTCTCATTTTGATCTGCCACTGTGCAATTACAGCTATCTTTTACTAGTTCACACCGCAGGGTATATCGCCCTGGTCCATTCTGGCGAATCTCGCTGGCAACTCTATGAGCGGTAAAAACCAAGTTTTCTTGTTTACGGCTTACCTTATCAACAGCCTGGAAAGTTTGAAAGGTGGTTAGGAAGAGCTGACCAGCCCCCAAAATAACAATCGTGCCGATGACCATCGCCACCATCAACTCTACCAGGGTAAAACCTTGTTGGCGCTGTCTCATGACGAGTTCCCTATTAGAGGGAGACGAAAGGAATAGTCGAACTGATCAGCATCTTCGTCACTTAAGGCTACATTTATCGAGATGCGACAACCATCAGTGGCCTCATCTGTCCCGATACTACTCAAAGAAGGTAAAGCGCCACGCAAGGGCGAATGATCATCCTCTTGAAACCAATGATTTTTCCAGGCAGTTTCTACCGCTTCAATATTAATATTTTTGCAGGTCTCATCGGGATCCAGTGTCGCCAGCTGCGCCCAAAGACGCTCCTGGGCATCCACCGCCGCGACGCTCGCTACCGAACGCTGATAACCAACGGAAGCGCTTTGCAATGCCTTGAGCTGCATGGCTGCCACGCCCACCAAGCCAAGCGATAGCACCAGCAGCGCAATCAGCGCTTCGATAAGGCTGAACCCCCGCTGCGACGTCATGAGGTCACCTTGCGCAGGCTGCCGGTTTCGCGCACCCGGATCGTCACCGGGTCGATAGCGTCTTCCGCGCCGGAGGGCGCGAGCGTAATCTCGCATTGGCCGGTGTCGGCGCAATCGCTGACATCGGCATCGCCGAGGCTTTTAAACACCAGCGAGAAAGGGTCGTCGGGTTGACGAATGCTGGCCGCTTGCCCCACCCGCATGAGAGCGCCTTCACCGTCATTCCCCGGGCTTTCGGCCCAGTAGCACCAGGTCGAATAAACGTAGCGCGGGCCGTCATCGCCGCTATCGTCTATCTGCTCGTCGTCGCGGCATTCATCGGGGCGACGCGTCGAAATTGACGTGTCGGGCGGCGAGAAGCTGACGGTGATGGGCTGACGCTGCTTGATGGCCTCGCTGCGCGCGAACGTCATCACCGAGAGAAGCTGATTAACGTCACCGGCGAGTTGCTGTCGCGCCATAAAGGTAGAAAAGGAGGGAACGGCAACCATCGTCAGCAGAGACGCGATGGTGAGTGTCAGCATCAACTCAATAAGCGTAAAGCCTCGTTGCTGTACCGGGTCACCAACAGTCACGGGGCATCCTTTCACCGATCGCATTGAGGGTGATATTGCCAGGACAGCCATCGTCGCGCTCGGTCTTGGCCGTCAGCTTATAGCCTCCGCCATCGCTGGTCGACACGTCGATGGTGTAGTGACCCTCGGGTGAGTTGGTCGGCACATCATCGCAATTAGCGTAGGAGTAGGATTGCGTATTGCAGCGCTCAAGCGCCGAAGCCGCCTGCATCAGCGCGGCGTGGGCATCGGTGCGCAGGGATTTCTGGGCGTACCGGGTGTAGCTGGGATAGGCAATGGCCGCCACGATGCCGACGATCGCCAGCACGATCATCAGCTCGATCAGCGTAAAGCCGCGCTGACCCACCGGGATGGAACGGTCAGACGAGGGCTGAGAAACATAGGGCACGCGGCTTTGCTCCTGTATCAGTTTGCTCATACAAAATCAGTATGTCGCAAACCTCCACACATTGCATTAGCCGCTGGCAATCACCTGCTCGCGCAGCTCCCGAGGCATGGAGAAAGTGATCGTCTCCTCGCGGCCGAGCAGTTCCTGGGGAGCGGTCGCGCCCATGCTTTGCAGACGTTCGATTACGCCCTTGACCAGCACTTCCGGGGCACTGGCACCGGCGGTGACGCCCACGCGGCTGACGTTGTCGAGCCATTCGGGGACGATCTGGTCAGCGTTATCGATCAGATATGCGGGCGTGCCCATGCGCTCGGAAAGCTCGCGCAAGCGATTCGAGTTGGAACTGTTGGGGCTGCCAACCACCAGCAACAGATCGCTATCGGCGGCCAGCTCACGCACCGCATCCTGGCGATTCTGCGTGGCGTAGCAGATGTCGTCCTTGCGTGGCCCCTGAATCTCGGGGAATTTATCGCGCAGCGCGTCGATCACCTTGGCGGTGTCATCCATCGACAGGGTGGTTTGCGTCACAAAGGCCAGCTGAGTCGGGTCTTTAACGTCCAGGTTAGCCACATCGTGCTCGTCTTCCACCAAGTAAATGTGCCCACCGCTGGCCGTATCGTAACGTCCCATGGTGCCCTCGACTTCCGGGTGACCCTGGTGGCCGATCAGGATGCATTCCTGGCCGCGCTTGGCGTAGCGCAGCACTTCAAGATGCACCTTGGTGACCAACGGGCAGGTGGCGTCAAAGACTTTCAAGCCGCGCTCTTCGGCTTCCTGCTGTACCGCACGGGACACCCCGTGGGCCGAGAAAATCACAATCACGTCGTCGGGCACTTCGTGAAGCTCTTCGACGAACACCGCGCCGCGTTCGCGCAGGGTTTCCACCACAAAGCGGTTGTGCACCACTTCATGGCGGACGTAGATCGGCGGGCCAAACACATCCAGCGCCCGGTTGACGATATCGATCGCCCGATCCACCCCTGCGCAGAAACCACGCGGATTGGCCAGCTTGATCTCGATAGGGTGTGTGTGCTGCTGTGATTGCGATTCTGACAACATGAGTAGCGCCTTGATGCAGAGCACCGTTGGATGAATTCAGCCGCCGCAACGAACGTCGTTACTTATCGTTTCCTAGTGCGTTGTGACCGGTTTGACGTCCAGCACTTCAACATCGAATGTCAGGGTACGCCCCGCCAGCGGATGATTGAAGTCGACCTCGATCCGGTCACCCTCGATGGTTTTGACCACGCCAGGCAATTCCGTTCCCGCTTTATCCGCAAACGACATCACCATGCCGATTTCGGGTGTTTCGTCACCGAAGTCGTCGCGCTTCAGCGTCTGGATATTTTGCGGGTTGTGCTGGCCGAAGGCGTGCTCCGGGGTAATCTCGAAGCTGCCCTGCTGGCCCATTTTCAGCCCCTTGATCGGGTGCTCAAAGCCCGGCGGCAGGTTGCCGTCGCCGTATTGGAAAGTGGCCGGCGTTTTTTCCTTGGTGGAGTCCACCACCGTGCCGTCTTCCAGCTTGAGCGTGAAGTGCAGGGTCACTTCCATGCCGTCGTCGATCAGATAGTCGCTCATTGCGTTACTCACTGTTGGAGGGAGACGAAGTGTCTTGAGCTTTCTTGCGTCGCCGCTCGCCCATCACCGACTCCCAGATTAGCGCGGCAGCCCCTAGGGTAATGCCTATATCCGCCACGTTAAATGCCGGGTAGTACCAGCCCGCTGCGTGAAAGGACAGAAAATCGACCACATAGCCGTGCACCAGGCGGTCGTAGAGATTGCCCAGGGCGCCACCAATGATCAGCGGCAGCGCCACGGCCAGCAGTTTTTCATCGGCCTTGATGCGCGATAGCCAGATGCTCAGGCCAATGCTTGCACCGATCGCGACCATCGCAAAGAACCAGCGCTGCCAGCCGGGATGGTCGGCCAGAAAGCTGAACGCCGCGCCGGTATTGTGCAAAAGCGTCAGGTTGAAAAACGGCAGCACCTCGACGGGCTGTGCGTAGTTCAGCAGGTGGCTGGCCAGATACTTGGTGGCCAGGTCCAGCACGATCACCGCCGCCGCCAGCCACAGCCAGCGCAGCGGCCGGTGCATCGGCGGCCGCGCGTGTTGATCGTTTGCGGTGGCAGCAGACTTAGGCATAGTGACGCGTCTCACCGGGGCCATCGGGTAGATTGCTCACGCAGCGACCACACAGATCATCGTGCCCGGCGTGCTGGCCAACGTCCGGACGGTGGTGCCAGCAGCGCTCGCACTTCTGATACTCGCTGGCGAATACCGCTACTTTAAGGCTGTCAAGCTCGGTGCTTTCAGCGTTGGCGGCGTCCGCCAGCGGCTGCAGGTGCACCTCGCTGGTCAACATCACAAAGCGTAGCTCATCGCCGAGCTTTTCGAGCGTAGTGCGCAGCGCATCGCTGACGTACAGCGTGACTTCCGCCGCCAGACTGCCCTTGATCACCTTGGCGTTGCGCGCGTCTTCCAGGCACTTGTTGACCGCGTGCTTGACCTCCAGCACCTGCTCCCAGAAGTCGCGACCCATGCTGGCCCCGTCGTCCAGCGTCTCGAGCCCGGTGTAGTAGGTTTCAAGCAAAATGCTGTCGCCGCGCTCACCGGGGATGTGCTCGTAGATCTCCTCGGCGGTGAACGACAGAATCGGCGCGACCCAGCGGGATAGCGCTTCCACCACGTGGTACAGAGCGGTTTGCGCGCTGCGCCGGGCCAGCGAATCCGCCTGGGTGGTGTACTGACGATCCTTGATCACATCCAGGTAGAAACCACCCAGCTCGCGGGCACAGAAGCCGTGCACCTGCTGGTAGACATCCAGAAAGCGATATTCGTCGTAGGCTTTTTCGATGCGCCCTTGCAACTGCGCGGCGCGATCGACCACCCACTGATCCAGCGCCAGCATGTCGCCAAACGCTACCCGGTCTTTCTCGGGATCGAAGCCGTTGAGGTTGGAGAGCAGGAAGCGCGCAGTGTTGCGGATACGCCGATACACATCCGCAGTACGCTTGAGGATCTCGTCCGACACCGCCATTTCACCGGAGTAGTCGGTCGAGGCCACCCACAGGCGCAGAATATCGGCGCCCAGCTTGTCCATCACCGTTTGCGGCACGACCACGTTGCCGATCGACTTGGACATCTTGCGGCCATGGGCATCCACGGTGAAGCCGTGGGTCAGCAGTTGGCGATACGGCGCGTGGCCGTCGATGGCCGAGCCGGTCAGCAGCGAGGAGTGGAACCAGCCACGGTGCTGGTCGGAGCCTTCCAGGTACAGATCCGCCCGCGGGCCGCTTTCGTGGCCGTGGGGGTGCGAACCGCGCAGCACGTGGCGGTGGGTGGTGCCCGAGTCGAACCACACGTCCAGCGTGTCGGTGACCTTGTCGTAATCCGCTGCTTCCGCGCCCAGCAGTTCCGCCGGGTCGAGCTTGAACCAGGCGTCGATGCCTTCCTGCTCGACGCGCTTGGCGGCTTCTTCCATCAGCGCAACCGTGTTCGGGTGCAGCTCGCCGGTCTGCTTGTGCAGGAAGAACGGGATGGGGACGCCCCAGTTACGCTGGCGGGAAATACACCAGTCCGGGCGGTTGGCGATCATGCTGTGCAGGCGCGCCTGCCCCCAGGCGGGGGTGAACTGGGTGGCCTCGATGCCTTCCAGCGCCCGCTCGCGCAGCGTCTTGCCGTCTTTGCCCTGCACATCCATGCCCACGAACCACTGGGCGGTAGCACGGTAGATCACCGGCGTCTTATGCCGCCAGCAGTGCATGTAGCTGTGCTTGATGGGCGTGTGGGCCATCAGCGCGCCCACCTCGCGCAGCTTCTCAACGATGTTCGGGTTGGCCTTCCAGATCATCTGCCCACCGAAGAACGGCAGGTCGTCGGCGTAGACGCCGTTGCCCTGCACCGGGTTGAGCATGTCGTCGAAGCTCATGCCATGTTCGCGGCAGGTAATAAAGTCATCCATGCCGTAGGACGGCGCCGAGTGCACGATACCGGTGCTGCCCACCTCGGACTCGACGTAGTCGGCAAGGTACACCGGCGACAGGCGGTCGTAGAACGGGTGACGGAAGTTGATGAGATCCAGCGCCTCGCCCTTTGCAGTGGCGATGATGTCGCCGGTCAGCTCATAGCGCTCCAGGCAGCTTTCGACCAGCTCTTCGGCCACCAGCAGCAGCCGCTCGCCGGTATCGACCAGCGCGTAGGTAAACTCGGGGTGGACGTTGAGCGCCTGATTGGCGGGGATGGTCCAGGGCGTGGTGGTCCAGATCACCACGGCGGTGGGCTTGGACAGCTCGCTTAAGCCAAAGGCGGCGGCGAGCTTGCCTGCGTCTTCCACCGGGAAGGCGACGTCGATGGCATCGGACTTCTTGTCGGCGTACTCGACCTCGGCTTCGGCCAGCGCCGAGCCGCAGTCGAAACACCAGTTCACCGGCTTCAGGCCCTTGAACACGTAGCCCGCGTCGACCATCTCGGCCAGCGCGCGCATCTCGCCCGCTTCGTTGGCAAAATCCATCGAGCGGTAGGGATGATCCCAGTCGCCCACCACGCCCAGCCGGACAAAATCGGTCAGCTGGGTTTCAATCTGCGCGGCGGCATACTCGCGGCACAGCTCACGGGCGGTATCCGGCGCCAGGTGCTTGCCGTGGGTGGTTTCCACCTTGTGTTCGATGGGCAGACCGTGGCAGTCCCAACCCGGCACGTAAGGCGCGTCAAAGCCCGCCAGGTTCTTGGACTTGACGATAATATCTTTAAGGATCTTGTTGACGGCGTGACCGATATGAATGCTGCCGTTGGCGTAGGGAGGGCCATCGTGCAGGACAAACAGCGGCGCCCCCGCACGCGCGTCGCGCAGGCGCTGGTAGAGGTTCATATCCTGCCAGGTCGACACCCGCCCCGGCTCCTGCTTGGGCAGCATGCCGCGCATGGGGAAGTCGGTTTCTGGCAAATTGAGCGTGTGCTTGTAATCCATAGTCCGGTCAGCCGTCGTTATCATCGGCGGAATGGCCCGCCGAGGAAGAATCAGAAGAAGCGGTCTCTCGCCCGAGCGGGGCCGAGGCCAGCGGAAATGCTGCGTTTTTGCCAGCGGCGGCGGTCGCAAAGTAGCGCCGCGCCTGACGCTGATCGCGCGCTATCTGCGCTTTCAGTGCCTCGATATCGTCAAACTTGACCTCGCCCCGCAGCCGCGCACTGGGCACCACTGTCATGCGTTGGCCATAAAGGTCACCTGAAAAATCGAACAGGTGTACCTCCAGGGTCGGCCGCTTGGCGCCGACCGTGGGCCGAAAACCGACGTTGGCCACGCCCAGGTGGCGCTCGCCGTTTTCCAGCTCGACCACCGCCGCGTAGACCCCGCGCAGCGTAAGCGGCTGGGGCAGCATGGGCAGGTTGGCGGTGGGTACACCGATGGTGCGCCCTAGCTGCTGGTCGCGTACCACCCGGCCATCCACCGAATAAGGCCGCCCCAACAAGCGCGCGGCGGCGGAAAAATTGCCGCTGGCCAGCAAGGTGCGCACCCGCGAGCTGGAAACCCGCTCGTCGTCCACGGTAAAGGTACGCGTGTGCTCCACGCTGAAGCCCTCTTCGCGGCCCACCGCTTCCAGCAGGGTAAAATCGCCGCGCCGGTCGCAGCCGAAGCGGAAATCGTCACCTACCACCAGATGCCTGACGCCCAGCCCGTCGATCAGCACTTGATCGATGAACTCGCGGCCGGTCAGGCTGCGCAGCGCATCGTTAAACGGCAGGCACAGCACCTGCTCGGCGCCGTGCTGGCCCAGCAGGCGCACTTTTTCGCGTAGCCGGGTGAGCCGCGGCGGTGCCTGATCACCGGCAAAAAATTCACGCGGTTGGGGTTCAAACACCACCACGGTGACCGGCCCACCCAGGCGTGCGGCATGCTCCCGGCACTGCTGCAGGATCGCCTGATGGCCGCGGTGCACGCCATCAAAATTACCGATGGTGGCAACGCAGCCCTGCGAAGACGTGGTTAAATTGTGCAAACCTCGAATAACCCGCATGGCACCTCAGCCGTTTAGCCCGCTCGCCGCTCTACACGCGGTCGGCAAAGCCCATGATTATAACGAACCTGGCCGCCGCAGTGCAGCGTCAGGCGCGCATTTTCAAATGCCGCACCCGCAACCCGAATACGCCCAGCCAGGCAAAATACAGCCCCGCGCCCAGCGCTACCAGCCCCGACACCCACGCGACCCGCTGCCACAGGCCCATGGCCAGCCACTGGGTCCATTCGGGCGCGATGACGTAAAGCGCAGCACACATCAGCGCGCTGCCGCCCAGCAGCTGCACCGCAAAGCGCCCCCAGCCAGGCTGAAACACCAGCACGCCTTCCCTGCGCAACAGGTAGCCCAGCAGGCCGGCATTCAAAAACGCCGACAGCGCCGTGGCCAATGCAAGCCCGGCGTGGGCCAGCGGCCACACCAACATCAGGTTGAACACCATATTGGCGACCATGGCAACGACAGCCACTTTAACCGGCGTCTTGGTGTTCTGGCGGGCGAAAAAGCCTGGCGCCAGCACCTTGATCAACATAAAGGCCACCAGCCCAACGGCGTAGGCGCGCAGGCTCATCGCCGCCATCTGGATATCGGTGTCGGTCATCGCGCCGTAGTGGAACAGCGTGATCAACAGCGGCTCGGCAAGCAACACCAACGCCAGGGCCGCCGGTAAACCAAGCAACAGCACCATGCGAATCGCCCAGTCGAGCATGACCGAAAAGTGCGCGCTGGACTGGTCGGCGTGGCGCTTGGAAAGCGCCGGCAGGATCACCGTGCCAATCGCCACGCCAAACACGCCCAGCGGCAGCTCCACCAGCCTGTCCGAGTAATACAGCCACGACACGCTGCCCGCCGCCAGCAGCGAGGCCAGTACGGTATCCAGCAGCAGGTTGATCTGCGATACCGAGACGCCAAACAGCGCCGGGCCCATCAGCTTGAGAATCCGCCGCACGCCCTCGTGGGCCAGGTTCGGCCAAGGCGTGGGCATCAACCCCAGGCGCAGCAAGAACGGCACCTGGAACACCAACTGCGCCACACCGGCAATCAACACGCCCCAGGCAAGCGCCATGGCGGGCGCTTCCATCAGCGGGGTGAGCAGCAAGGCCGCGCCGATCAGCGACAGGTTGAGCAGCACTGGCGTAAACGCCGGGACTGCAAAACGGTTCCAGGTGTTCAGCACGCTGCCGGCAAAGGCGGTAAGCGAAATCAGCAGCAAATACGGAAAGGTCAACCGTAGCATGTCGGCGGTCATTGCCAACTTTTCAGGATCGCGACCAAACCCCGGCGCAAACAGCCAGATCAGCCAGGGCGCGCCGAGCATGGCAAGCGCGGTGATCAGTGCCAGAATCGCGGTTAAACTGCCCGCTACGGCATTGAGCAGCTCGCGAATTTCCTGCTTGTTGCGCTGGGTCGAGTACTCGGAAAGCACCGGCACAAAGGCCTGGTTGAACGCGCCTTCGGCAAATAGCCGACGCAGAAAGTTGGGGATCTTGAAGGCCACGAAAAACGCATCGGCCCCGTCGCCCGCGCCCAGCAGCGCCGCCACCACCACATCGCGCGCAAGCCCCATCACCCGCGACAGCATGGTCATGGCGCTGACAATCAGCCCCGAGCGCATCAACCCGCTACGCGGGATCTGCTCGCGGTCTTCCGGCTGCGAATTCGTGGTCATCGCCTTATGTCATCCTTGCCCAAATCCCGTCGACACCGCCTACAACCTCGCGCCATAGGCACAAAAAAACCGGCCGGAGCCGGTTTTTTTCAAGGCGCCTGCCGGCTTACGCCGCCAGTGCTTTGATGCGCTTGTTCAAGCGGCTTTTCAGGCGTGCGGCTTTCCGCTTGGAAAGCACGTCCTTGTCAGCGATGCGATCGATGACCGGCTGCGCTGTTTTGAACTCTTGCATCGCCTGGCCATGGTCACCGGTGTTGATCGCTTTGATCACACGCTTGATGTAGGTGCGGACCATGCTGCGTTGGCTAGCTTTCAGGACGCGACGGTTCTCGGCCTGACGGGCGCGCTTGCGAGCTTGCTTGCTGTTCGCCACTGGTATCTCCTTGGAGAATAAAGGTTGCCGCAATGGGCAACGGATTAACTATGTGTTCGTCGCGAGCCACCCTGGGCAATACGACGCTTCCGTAACAACCAATTGATTTGGCGGCTATTTTCGCGCAATAGGCCAACCAAGATAGTGCAACAGGCAGTTAAGTTCAGCTGCCCGTCCACGGGTCTTGTCTGAGAGGATGGCATAGTCTATCACGCAGAATGCGGGCTTGCCAGCAGTAGTCAATACACAAAATGACGTCGGCCACCTTACGGCACCGCCTGCCCCATGGGCGCCAAAATCTTTCGCAAAAAGTGGCGCGTGCGCTCATCCTTGGGTGCCGTGAACAGCTCCTCGGGCGGGGCCTGCTCGACGATGCCGCCTTCGTCCATGAAGACAACCCGGTCGGCCACGTCCCGGGCGAACTGCATTTCATGGGTGACCACGATCATCGTCTGGCGCTCCACCGCCAGCTGCTTCATCAGGCTCAACACCTCCTCGACCCATTGAGGATCAAGCGACGACGTAGGTTCATCAAACAGGATCACGTCGGCGTTGGCAGCCATCGCGCGGCCGATGCCCACGCGCTGCTGCTGGCCGCCCGAAAGCGATGCCGGGTAGGCGTCCGCTTTATCGGCCAGGCCAATGCGCTCAAGAATCTCTCTGGCCCGCGCATGCGCCCTGGCTTTCGGCAGCTTGTCCACCACGATCATCCCTTCGCTGATATTATCCAGCGCGGTCTTGTTGGCGAACAGGCCATAGTTCTGAAACACGAACGCCGTGCGCCGACGCAGCGCCAGGATATCGGCCTTGCTGGCACGCTGGGTGTCGACCTTCAAATCGCCCACCTGCAAGTGCCCGGCATCCGGTTTTTCAAGGAAGTTGATACAGCGCAGCAGCGTCGACTTGCCCGTACCGGAAGGCCCAATGATCACGATGATCTCGCCCTGGGCGAGGCTCAAATCAATGTCGTTGAATACCGTATGCGCGCCGAAGCGCTTGGTAATGCCCTGCAGCGAAATCATCGTTGATAGGCCTTGTTAAGATACGTTTCCAGACGGCGCTGCCCCCAGGACAGCATTTCCACGATGACCCAGTAGATGAGCGCCACCAGCAGGAAGGCTTCCAGATAGAGAAAGCTGCCCGCCGCTTCCTTCTGCGTCGCGCCCATCAGTTCGGTAACCCCCAGCGTAAAGGCCAGCGAGGTCGCCTTGATCATGTCGATAAAGTAATTCATCAGAGTCGGCGTCGCCACGCGGGTCGCCTGGGGCAAAATAATCCGGCGCATCAGCTGCGACTGGGTCATGCCGATGGAAAGCGCGGCCTCGGTCTGACTACGGTCGATCCCGACAATGGCCGCTCTGATCGACTCCGCCATGTAGGCCGAAAAATGCAGCGTCAGCCCCAGCACGGCGGCGGTAACGCCGGTAATCGAGATCAACGACTCAATCAGCTGCGGCAAGCCATAGTAGAAAAGAAACAGCTGAACCAGCAGCGGTGTGCCGCGGAAAAACGAGATGAACAGCAGCGCAAGCCCGTTTAACCCTGGCACCCGAGACACGCGCACCACCGCCAGCAGGCACGCCAACACCAGCGCCAAGACCATAGCGATGGTCGCCATTTGGAGCGTGAGCGGCAGATAGCGCAGCAGAACCGGCAACAGCCCCCACATATAATCAAGATTGAGCATAGCAGCATCGCTTATAAGCAAACGGCCGTGGCATTGCCACGGCCGCAATCAACAGATGGAGCCGCGATTATGGCTGGGTGATATCGGTATCGAACCACTTTTCCGATATCTCGCGCAGCTCGCCGCTCTCGCGTAGCTCAGCCAGGGCATCGTCTACCCGGTCGCGCTGCGCACGGCCGTCTTCGTCATCACGAAACGGCAGCGCGTTTTCAATGGTCGAGAACGGCTGACCCGCCAGCTCTAATGGCAGGCCTTTCTCCTTGATGACCTGGGTCGCACTTACGCGGTCCATGACAAAGGCCTCTACCCGACCCAAGGCCACATCCTGTTCGATGTTGGACTCGTAGGTGCGAATATCGATTTCATCGGCATTGGGCTGTTCACGCAGCAGCCGCTCGTAGTTGGACCCCAGGTTCACCGCGACGCTTTTGCCGGATAAATCGTCGACACCCTCGATCGTGTCATTCCCCGCCTTGACCACCACCTGCGCGCCGTCGTACACGTAGGGTTCCGTAAAGGCATACTTGTCTTCACGCTCCGGCGTAATGGTGATCTGGTTGGCAATGGTGTCGATACGCCCTGATTCGAGCATGCCCGCCAGCCCCGAGAAGCTCGCCGTAACGAACTCGATGTCATCACCGGTGATCTCGCCAACGGCGTTCATGACATCCACCTCGAAGCCTTTCAGCTCATCCTGTTCTACAAAGGTAAAGGGAAAATAGCCGCCCGACATGCCCACGCGGAGCGTCTCGGCATGGGCTGCAGCGGCAAACGCCACGCTGGCAGTGCTCAAGGCAAGTGCGCCCAGGGTCAATGTGAGTTGGCGTGTTAGTGGCATGAGCTTATTTCCTCGCTAGTCGAAATACCGACGATTCGGGTCGCCGCACGAAACGTCATGGGGCGTAATGGGCGATATTTTACTCTCTCCGCAAAAGCGAATAAAAGAATATTGAAATTATTTTTTATTCTTTTAATGAATATAACGGCAGGCAACGCCACAGGTTACGCTTGCCCAGGCTGCCTTAGGCGCCCTTTTCGTTGGATGCCGCTACCGCCCTGCTAGCCAGTCCTCCCATCGCATGGCTCACCGGGCGCCGGGGCACTTCACCACGCGTCTTTCAATCAATAGCTGGATCACCCGCTCGGCCGCTTCTTCTGGCGTGATGGCCGCCGTATCCAGGGTAAGCTCAGGGGCTTGGGGCGCTTCATAAGCCGAGTCGATGCCGGTAAAGTTTTTCAGATCGCCACGGCGGGCTTTCTTGTAGAGCCCCTTGGGGTCGCGTTTTTCGGCCACTTCCAGGGGCGTGTCGACAAATACCTCAATAAACTCTCCGTCTACGAACAGGTCTCGGGCAAGTTGGCGCTCACTGCGAAACGGCGAGATAAACGCCGACATGACGATCAACCCCGCATCGAGCATCAGCCTGGCCACTTCCGCAACGCGGCGAATATTTTCCACCCTGTCGGCATCGGTGAAGCCAAGATCGCGGTTCAATCCATGGCGCACATTATCGCCATCCAGCAAGTAGGTGTGCTGGCCGTGGGCAAACAGCTTTTTCTCGACGAGATTAGCGATAGTCGATTTGCCCGCACCGGATAGCCCGGTGAACCATAACACCGCTGGTTTTTGGTTTTTCGCCAGGGCACGCGCTTGCTTATCGATATCCACGTGCTGGCGATGGATGTTCTGACTCCGACGCAGCGCAAAGTTGAGCATCCCCGTTCCCACGATGTGGCCCGTAATGCGGTCAAGCAACACAAAACTGCCGGTTTGCGGGGATTCGTGGAACGGATCAAAGGCCACTTCATGGCTCAAGCTCAGGTTGCATACCCCTATTTCTCCACCCGGCAGCTGCCTTGCCGCCACATGCTCCAGGGTATCGGTGTTGATTTGATACTTGATGCTGGTCACCGTAGCGACCGCTGATTGCGAGCCCAACCTTATCTCATAGGGACGCCCAGGCAATAGAGGCTCATTGCTGTTCCATATCAAACCTGCTTCAAACTGATCCGCCGTTTGAGCTGGCTGGTCGGCACTGGAAATAATGTCGCCACAGGCAATAGCCAAGTCGCCGTCCAGCAACAGCGTAACCAACTGCCCAGCAGCGGCCTTATCGACTCTACCCTCATCAGCCACTACTACCTGACTCACCTTGTCGATACGACCAGAGGGCTGCACGCGAATATCATCGCCAGGATATATCGCCCCGCTTGCCACGCTTCCTTCGGCCGCTTGCAAGCCTGAAGCATCCTGATGAACTTTTTCCACAGACAGGCGAAACGGCTGGCATAACAGACGCTCGCTATCTACCGTCAACGTTTCCATAAAGCCGAGTATGGAGGTCCCGGCATACCACGGCGTGTTATCACTGGGTGCGAACATGTTATCGCCATACAGCGAAGAAACCGGGATGAACGTAATGTCAGGCAAAGGCAGCGACGACACGAAAATCTGAAGCTCTGCAACGATGCTCTCAAAACGTGCCTGGGAATACGCCACCGCGTCCATCTTGTTGACAGCCACAGCGATATGACGCAACCCCATTAACGACATCAACACACAATGACGGCGAGTAACCGCCGTAACGCCCTGCTGAACATCGACAACCAGCATTGCTGCAGGCATCGAGGCCAATGGCCTCTCATCCGCCAATGCTTGCAGGCTCGATTCAGACAGCAACCGATTCATCAGAGTGCTTTTGCCAGCTCCTTGGCCGCCATCGACGATGAGCTGGAGTGGTTTATCATTTTGCTGAGCGACTAGATAATTCTCGATCTCATCAGCATCCCAGAAGAGAGCATAAGTCATGTAAAGGCACCTCGCTGACAAACGCAAATATAACTTATGTATTAGCAACTAACCTAACAGCGAAAATACCGACTTAGACCTCATCTTCCTACAAAACACTATTTCCCTACACATAGAGAAATATATAAGCACCCTGATAGCGCTATTGCGGAGATTTTGCATACTGTTCCCACAAAGCGGCCACTTTATTTCTATCCACATTTTTAGCTACCCTGAAAAGCCCAGCAGACTCAACCTTTTCTACTGTTTCTAAGCATGCCAACACAACGTGGTAGTGAGGGCGATTCCAAAAATCATGTATAAAGATACGGGTCTCCTGAGGATCTTCTGAATATTCCAGGACATGTTGAATAGCCGCCATAGTACAAGCAACACGAAAGCGGCCATCGATGAGAATCAAGTCAAATGATTGCTTATGACTGTGAATTGCCTTGCTATAGGCTGGAAATTTTTCCGAATCCTCCAAAGTGACGGGGAAACCCCACTCTTTAGTGGGGCCAATATCCACAGCATCAACCTGACACTTTCCTCCTAACTTATCCTTCAGCGCGGTGACCCATGTAGCGTCACTTTCGACCCCTTTTACTGTCAAGCCTTGGTCGACAGCCCATACAGTCGAGCCACCAGAACCAAACTCGAAATATTTATCTGCTTTTTTAAGTGATTTTTTAAACAACTTACGCTCCGCAGGAGACATATGAGGAGCCTTAGGCAAACTAAAGGAAGTTTGCTTCTGCTTATTTTCATTGGCCACACCCCACCACGCAAGTTGAACACCTAACTTCTGGCCGATTTTATTTGGGGCATCTTCGTTATTGATATCGACTTCAATGAAGTTTTCACTTCCTTCAAAGTAATCCCTCACTTTATCGAAATGGCTCTCAATCCAGACTCTCAGGTTCTCTGCATCATCACCTTCAGAAAAATAAAGCCCTGGAACATAGCTCACTTTAAGGCGATCCAACAAATCCCCCCACCTTTCTATGCTTGAAACTATTTTTTCAGGATCACGATAATTGAGTATAAACAAACAATCAGGGTGCTTTTCCTGGATTTTGGCAATAGTTTCAAAATCCAAGTTTGGCCAATAGTTCAGGTCCCGGGCAGGTATACAAACATCACCTTGTGTGATGGCATCATAGCCTTGTAAGTAGTGCCACGGGTCATCATGATCCTGCAGCCCTTGATACATGAGCTGCCCTACAAAACCTTCCTTAACTTTCCAGTGTGCCGACGTATAGCCCGTTTCTTCGAGTGCTTTCTGAATAGTCGATGTACCTGACTTTGGAAAACCAACAAGGAAAATTTTGCGCTTTGGCAGTTGATGTTGTCTTTCTACATTGGCCTGTGGTGTCTCAACCGAAAGCAGCTTTTCTTCTATAAGATATTTCTTTGCCTTCTCCTCATCTACTTTTGCCAACAGCAAATAAGCCATATCCCTGATGCCATATACCGTATGTAACAGGAATGCCAGCTTGATGCGTTGGTTGTCAGTAAGCTCGGCCATTCGCTCGTGGCTGGGTAGGAAAAGCACATCCGCACTTTGCAGCTCAGTGGCCTGACGTTTTTCTTCGGGCACTGTTTCCGGTAAGTAGCTGGCATGTTGCTCGTTATTGAAGCGATAAAAGCGGAAGCCGTTACGGCTTGCCCAGTGTTGCAACTCGGCGAGGCTTGGCTGCCTTTCATGCGTTGGTTGAAAAGCCACACTGACCTGAATCAGCAAGGTGTCTTTCAGCGCATTTTTGCCGTTCTCTAGAATGGTGGCGGCATCGCTGAGCTCATCCAGGATTAGCCAATCCAGGCTTGAAAGTCCATCGATGCTATCCAGCGTGATGGTATTGATAGGTAGCTGGGCCAACACCATTGTACGATTTAAATTGGCTTCACGCTGATGCTCGGATGACATCGGCTTCAGCGTGCTGCTGAGAGTGGGGTCCAAGCAGGCATACAATGTCGCGGGTTGCCCATCACCAAGAGAGGCATGCGAAAACACTTGCACATCCTCGCTGCCGTCAAACTGAGCAGGATTGTCAATTCGGCTCCCAGGGTCAAAACCCACAAAGCCAAACGCCTGAACCTGCCGTAAACGGTTAAAGCGATTTTGCCTGATCAGCTTACTGCCATTATCAATAACAATAACTTTACCAGCTAGCTCCCAACTAAAGCCCTCCTGCTCATGCTGCAGAATGGGTTCTGCACACGCAACCTCAACAGGCCTTGAGTCACCTTCAAAATAAGCCTGACCACTTTGATCAAATGACAACGCTGCTGGCGCATTGCCTTCACAATAGCGTTGCCAGGCAGCACGTAACGCTGTATTCAGGTGTTTTGCAAAGCTTCTTGCGTTGCAGACAGGTGAGTCTAGCAACTGCTGCCGCAGCCCTTTGCGTATCGTGCCAAGACTTTCCAGGTCAGACGCCAACCCGACGGCACGCTGCCGGTACTCTTCCCATGTTCCCACGACCAGCTCTGCCAAGCCTGCATTAACAAGGTGACTGGCACTATGACGCCCAGCAAAGGTAGGTCCTGGCATGGTAATCACAGGCACACCCATTAAAAGCGCCTCACAGGTTGTTAACCCACCCGAATAAGGCCATGGGTCCAGTGCGATATCGACCCTATTGTAGCTCTCTAACAGCTGTTGATGAGCCGAAGGCCCTTCGATGATCAGCCGCTCTTCCGGCACGCCACACTCTTCAAAAAGCTTGATCACCCTCTTTTTCAAATCGTCACTGCTAAACTGCATTCCCTTAAGAAACATGTGGGAATTTGGAACGGAAAGAAGGATCTCAGACCATACAGCAACAATCTCTGGGTTAATCTTGGTCGGATTGTTAAAACAACCAAATGTGATATAACCATTTTTCAATGCAGGGAGCACACGAACATCGGGCTCATAACCGGGTAGTTCATAGCAAACATAGTCGCCAGGCAAGCGAATAAGGTTTTCCACATAATGCTGATCAATACCTTCTGGCGTTTCAATATGGTCACTGATCAGATAATCGATTGCCTTGACACCCGTTGTATTGATCAACCCACCTACCCATTTCATGATAATTGGAGCAGGCTCTTTGGCAATGGCTAACATGCGGTTGCCCGAATTATGGCCTGCCAGGTCAATCAGAATATCAATCTCGTCTTCCCGAATCAGTTGTTCAGTTTGCTCGACACCTAATGGCTTGATCTCTTGCCATTTAGCGGCCGTTTTCTGAAGACGCGTCGTTAAGGCATCATAGTCGTAATTGGTTGAATAAAAGTAAAGCTCATAGTTGTAGCTGACCAGTTTTTCAATAGCCGACGTAATCATATAGCCAACCGGATGGCGACGAAAACCATCTGAAATCATGCCGATACGCAGTTTTTTTTCAACGTCTTTATTAGAGGGCTCTGCCCTGACAGGCGTTTTCTTATTAAAATAACTATCCCACGCCCTGCATTCTTTAGCTATTTCTTCAAGCGAAAATCCTGGTATATAATGAAGCGTCGTTATCTTATTTGAGTAGGCAATATCTGAACCAGGATTAACCTTGAATGCCTGGTCATAATAGCGAAGCGCATCCTCCATTCTACCAAGCTGCTTGTAGATATTGCCCAGGTTATTCCATGCGTAGTACTTATCGGACTCCAGTTCTAAAGATTTTTTAAACTTCTCTGCCGCTTCTTCATAGCGATGCAGAGCTTCTAGAATATTACCATAACTTATCAAGTAGCCAGCATTTCTTGGCTGATTTTTACAGGCTTCTTCTATATACTCCAACGCCTCTTTGGGCTTATTGCTATTGTAAAGCAGATAAGCCAAATAATGCGCTGACTTATGAAAGCCGGGCTTGATGGAAAGAGACTTTTTAAGGCAATCGATCGCAGCGTTATAATCACCAAGGTTATACAGCACCTTACCCAGTACGGAATAAGATTCGAAGTCACTGCTTTCTAGACTAATCGCTTTTTCCAGCTCGACTTTTGCCTTCTCAAGCTCTCCCTTGTCTGTGAGCAGAACGCCAAGACTTCTTCGATATCGAGCGCTTTGAGGCTGCTTGGCCACCAGCTTCTGAGCCTCTTTAATCTGCTTCTCGAAGCGTTTTGCCGCTTGTTTGCTCATAGACCTATCACCCACTCAAATCTCAACCAGTAAAAAGGCTGCCAATCGGCAGCCTTATATAGTCTAGCACTCTTACGATGTGGCTACATTTAGCCCAGCAGCGACAGTACGTTCTGCGGCAGCTGATTAGCCTGGGCCAGTACGGATGTACCTGCCTGCTGGAGGATCTGATTCTTGGTCATGTCCGCCACTTCTGTTGCGTAATCAGCATCTTCGATGCGTGAGCGCGCAGCAGACAGGTTGGTCTCATTCGTACTGAGGTTGGTGATGGCAGACTCAAAGCGGTTCTGAATCGCACCAAGGTCAGAGCGCAGGTTATCCACCTGTGACAGCGCGGAATCAAGCTCGCCAAGCGGGTTGTTGGTAGCACCCGTCAGCAGGCTTGCAGCGGTGAGCTCAGTACCGTCAACCGTAAATGAAGCTGTGGTGTTGGTTGTTACATCGGCATCTTGCGGATCAAGCGCAACATTGAAGGTTACCGAAGCACCACTGGCAATGTTGATGCCCTGCGCAGCGAGAGTACGAGACTCGGCTTCAGATGCGGCACTAACCTGAACCTGTGCGTACCAGTTACCACCCTCATCAACGAAAGCATCAGCAGTAGTTGCAGTAACAGAGCCAGCGGCAACGCCCAAATTAGTCGCGAGATCAGCACCAAAATCGCTAACCTCAGAGTCAACAATACCAGTGGAATCGCCGTAAGCATCTTCAAAATTAGAAGCTGTCGCAGCGGCTACCGTACCCTGAGCGCCGTTAACATTAAAGCTATCAAGGCCCAGTGTTTCGGCGTTGATTTCTTCCAGGTTGACGCTGATGGTTTGACCGTCCTCAGAACCTACTTGGATGGAAACTTGCTGATCTTCAGAGAGCACCAGCGTGCCATTGAAATCAGTCTCGTCAGAAATACGGTTAATCTCTGTCAGGCGCTGATCAATTTCTGCCTGGATAGAGTTCAAGTCGTCCTGGCTGTTGGTGCCGTTAGCGGCCTGGACGGTCAGCTCACGTACACGCTGCAGGTTATCGTTAACCTGGTTCAAACCACCCTCAGCGGTTTGTGCGATGGAGATACCATCGTTGGCGTTACGCTGAGCCTGGCCCAAACCGGTGATTTGCGCGCTCATACGGTTGGCAATAGCCTGACCAGCCGCATCGTCCTTGGCACTGTTGATACGCAGGCCAGAACTCAAACGCTCCATGGAAGTCTGCAGAGCATTCGAAGATTGGTTCAGGTTCTGCTGACCGATCATCGAGGTAATGTTGGTATTGATCACTGACATGGTGTGATTCTCCTTGCTTTGGACACTGGCCCTGAGGCCTGCTTTCGGCCACCTTGTGTGCCGTTATATTTACTAACGGCTCGGCGAGGAAAACCTTTAGGGCTGGATGCTAAAAAATTGCAAAAGAGAGGTAGAAATATGCTGATGCACTGAAAAGGTTGCGTAGAAGCCAACACAGGGCCAAAAGGCCCTGTGATTAACTACTCGTTTTCTACTGACTTACGGTGGTTAATCGCGGCCTAGCTGAGCATCCATGGCCTCAAACTGCTTGGTGAGGTAGGAGCTTGTGCTGTTCATCTGCGCGATCATGGCATCCAACTGGCCGAACTGGGTGCGGTAGCGGGAGATGGTGCGTTCGATGGTGTTTTCCATGCGCTCATAGCGCTCACCGAGGCTATCGATGCGGTTTTCCGCACCGCTGATGGCGTTGCCCAGAGTACCGTTTTTGCTCATCAGCTGTTCAAGCGTGGTACTAAGGATGCTCGCCAGCCCCACCGAGTTTTCATCACCCTCCACGCCGGTGAAAAAGTCGCTCAGCGCATCGGGGCTATTCTTGGCCAAGCCGCTGATGGTGTCATCGTCCATTTCCAGCGTGCCGTCGCGCTGCAGGGTGATGCCGAGCTGGGTTAACGTGGAGAACTCGCCGCCTGCCACACCGCCGCTAAGTACAGAGCGCAGCCGGTTTTCAATGGTACGCACGGAGCTGTCGCCGACCAGTTCAGCCGCCTCGCCCGTCTCGCTATCGAATTTTGTCACGGTGCCAATGGTGTTCTTTACATCGTTAAAGGCCTCGACAAAATCACCAATGGCTTCGCGTACTTTTAAAGTGTTACGTTCGACGTTCACTGTGCTGCTGGCAGTTTCACCTGTACCCAGGTTTAGCTCACCCAGATCCAGGGTCACTCCCTGGATGGCGTCTTCTATCGTGTTGCTGGCACTAGTAATAGCGATGCCATTGACGGTCAGCGCGGCATCTTGACCACTTACCTGGGTGTCGCTGGCAAAGGGAGGCGTGGCCACGGCTGCGCCAGCAGCATCCACAAAGCTGAATCCGGTAACCGACGCATCAAGTCCGGTTTCTTTTGAGCTAAGCGCCAGGCGGTAGCCCTCGCCATCGAAAATAACGCTGGCGCTGACACCTGCAGCGTCGTTGGCATTGATCGCGTCGCGAATATCTTCCAGGCTGCTGTCCGCCGCCACGTCGATATTAACGCTATCCAAGCCAGCAAAGTCGAGCCGTAACTGGGTGGCGCCGCCCATGTCGAGGGCAGCATCGCTTTCTGTGCCCACCAAGCGCTGTGAAGCCAGAGTACCCGCCGTCGCCAGGTCAGTCACCTCAACCCGGTAACTGCCAGGTAACGCATCGGCATCAGTTGTTGCGGAAATCTCATCGCCGCGCACGTTGGCCGACAGGCTTTGATAAAGCTTGGGGTCGCTAAGCGCGCCTACCGCATCCTGCAGCGCGTCCATCGACGTCTGAATTTTGCCGTAAGCAGAGATTTTGGCTTCCTGCTGCGCTTGCTGACGGGTAATCGGTGCAAGCTTGCCGCGTTCGGCATCTTTCAACTGATCCAACAAGCCGTTCAGGTCAAGGCCGGAGCCAATCCCAAGAGAGGTAATCGTCGCCATACCAGGTTCCTCGATTGTAAGGCTAAACCCACTGGGCTGGGAGCGGACATCGGCCCACCTCAGCACCTTTCTATCTTTGATGGTTAGAGTAATCGGCCAAAAAGGCGCTAGCTTTAACGCTTTTTTATTAGTTCATTTGGTTAGCTTACCCTGTTCAGGCGATGTGAGCACAAAAATGCCTGCGCAAGGGCAGGCATTTTTAAGTGGGCTGGGCGAATTAACGTATGCTAGCGGCCAAGCTGGGCATCCAAGGATGCAAACTGCTGGGTGAGGTAGCTGCTGGTCTGGTTCATCTCGGCGATCATGCCGTCTAGCTGGCCAAACTGGGTGCGGTAGCGCTCAATGGTTCGGCCGATGTCTTGCTCCATACGGGTATAGCGATCACCTAGAGAGTCGACGATATTTTCACTGCTGGTGATAGCCCCCTGAACGGCACCGCTGCTGCCAAGTAACTGCTCAACGCGGGTGTCTACTTGGCTTGCCATTCCAGGATTATTTTCAGTTCCCACGAAGAAGTCAGCTAGCGCCTGCTGGTCGTTGGCGACCACGTCACTTAACTTATCTTCATCAAGGGAAAGCGTGCCATCAACCTCCAGCGAGATACCCACTTGACTGAGCATTGAAATGCCATCGCCACCTGACGCGACGCCACCGCTCAACACGCTGCGCAAACTCGATTCTGCCGTGCGCACGGCGCTGTCACCATTTAATGGACCAGCTTCGCCGGTCTCTGGGTCAAAGTTGGTAAGCTCGCTTGTTGTCTCTTTCAGCGCGTTATACGAATCGACAAACGACGTGACGGCTTCACGAACGGCCCGGGTATCCTGCTCTACAGCTACCGTGCCGGTACCTTCACTTTGTAGGTTGAGGGTAACGCCCTGGATCGCGCCTTCGACCTGATTGGTTGGACTGGTGATATCAATGCCGTTGACGTTAAGCGCGGCGTCGGTACCCGCCTGCAAGGTATTGTCGGTATCCGCAGCAAACGGCGCATCACCATCAAAGGTAAAGTTGCTGATGGAAGCATCGGCACCACTTTCACGCGAGCTGACCGCTAGGCGATCCTGAGTGCCATCGTTAATGATGGTGGCATTAACGCCGGCGTTTTCATCTGCATTGATGGCATCTCGAATGTCTTCGAGCGAACTGTCGGCCGCAATGGCGACAGTGGTTTCACTACTATCACCAAAGGTAAACGTCATGTTTTGGTCGGCGGTGGTAAGCGTGCCTTCCGCCACCCCGTCAGAGGCCAGCGTCCCTCGCGTGGCTAGCGTATCGACCGTAATATTGTAGCTGCCGGGCATGGCGGTTTCGTCAGCGGACGCACTCACGGCTTCGCCGCTTGTGTTGGTCGACAGGCTTTCGAAGAGCGATCCATCGCTTAGTGCACTGGCAGCATCTTGGAACGTTGAAAGGTCGCTCTCCAACTGACCGTAGGCCGATATTTTAGTTTGCTCGGCTTCCGCTTGCCGCTCAATCGGGGCGAGTTTCTCCCGCTCAGCGCTTTCAAGCTGATCGAGCAAGCCATTCAGGTCTAACCCTGACCCGATACCGAGAGATGATATAGAACCCATACGCTAACCGCCTTTTTTGAAACGAATGAAGCAACCTTATTCCTTTTTCAACGGCGCCTGATCGCTAAATATTGCTAGCCAGACCGCCGGGTTGCCAACGTCAAATTTATTTATAAAGTTACTGATTATTTAATATTTCGACTTACAGCCAACAACCTTGAACATTCTAGCCAACTTTCCTGTTTTAAAATGTAAGCGATGGTGAATCGCTACACGCTAGCGCCCTACCCCAAGATACATCAGCCCCGCTTCCCGCACGGCCTCGGGGGCATACAGGTTGCGGCCGTCGACGACCACACGGTCATTGAGCTGATCGGCAAGCCAGGCCAGGTCGACGCTGCGAAATGCCTTCCATTCGGTGCAGATCACCAGGGCATCCGCCCCTTTTACCGCTTGAATGCGGTCGCCGGCGAGCATCAGGTCGTCGCGCTCACCATAAATCCGGCGGCATTCGGCCATGGCTTCGGGGTCGAAGGCCTGCACCTTAGCGCCTGCCTGCCATAGCGCTTCCATCAGTGTACGGCTGGGTGCTTCGCGCATGTCGTCGGTGTTGGGCTTGAACGCCAGCCCCCATACTGCAATGGTCTTGTTTTCAAGATTACCCAGCGCTGTTTGCAGTTTGGTGAACAAGGTTTGTTTTTGCTGCAGGTTCACGGTTTCCACCGCGCTCAACAACGCAGGCGTGTAGCCGAGCTGGCGGGCGGTGCGTTCGAGCGCCTGCACATCCTTGGGAAAGCAAGAGCCGCCATAGCCGCAGCCGGGGTAAATAAAATGGTAGCCAATGCGCGGATCGCTGCCGATGCCGCGTCGCACGTCTTCGATGTCCACATCGAGGCGTTCGGCCAGGTTGGCCATTTCGTTCATGAAGCTGATCTTGGTGGCCAGCATGGCGTTGGCGGCGTACTTGGTGAGCTCCGCCGCGCGGATGCTCATGAACATCAGCTTGTCGTGGTTGCGGTTGTACGGCGCGTAGCATTCGTGCATGCGCGCTTTTACATGCTCGCTGTCGGTGCCGACGATAATCCGCGCGCCTCGTGTGAAGTCCTCGATCGCCGCGCCTTCCTTCATGAATTCCGGGTTGGAACACACGTCGAAGGGGATATCGGCGCCGCGCGCGGCCAGCGTTTCCGCCATGGCGGCGTGGACTTTTTCGGCGGTACCCACCGGCACGGTGGACTTGTCGATCACCAGTTTATAATCGTTCATGTGCTCGGCAATGGTGCGAGCGACCTCCAGCACGTAGCGCAAATCGGCGCTGCCGTCTTCATCAGGCGGCGTCCCCACGGCAATGAACAGCAATTCTCCATCGTGGACGGCTTGCTTGGCGTCGGTGGTGAAGCTCAGCCGCCCGGCGTCGACGTTGTGGGCGACGATCGTGCTAAGCCCCGGCTCGAAGATGGGCACTTCACCGGCGTTAAGTCGGTCGATCCGCTCGGCGTTGACGTCCATACAGGTGACTTGATGGCCTACGTCGGCCAGGCAGGCGCCTGCGACCAACCCTACGTAACCGGTACCAAAAACACTGATATGCATGCCGCGTTAACTCACTCATCAATACGGGTGGCGAAAGTAAAAGCGAGCTTATCACGTCGCACGGCGTTTGATGACGAGCCGCCTGGGGAAAATAAAGCCTAGACGTTGGTCTAATATCGACTTTCGTTTATAATGCACTGCAATACAGGCGCTGAATAAACGGTTTCAACCGCCAGAGCGTGCCGAGCTAACGTATCAGGAGAAGGAAATGCCCAGCGACATGTCCACTGCCAATCACGTTCAGCGCAGCTTACGCCAGTGTTTGGCCGTGGTGGCCGAACTGCTATACGAGAATGGCCATGTGCTGGAGACGATTACGCTGGCGCGTCGTGGCCTCAGCCGCAGGGAATTGCAGTCGCTCAGCCAGAATGCCCCTGCCTGGGTAACCTGCCAGCAGGTGCTGGAAACCAGCCAAGCCGCCACCCGGAATGAGCAGGGACGACTGATCCTCACGGCCATGGGCCGCGAGCTGATGTTTGATATGTTTGGGGAAGGTGCAGCGGACTGCGCCTGAGATCCAGCCTGAAACGGATCAACGCAGGCCGAGAATCGACAGGATAAACAGCACCACCACGACCAGCCCGATGATGTAGATAATATTGTTCATGACAGCGCTCCTTGCGCGTTGTGCGATTGGCAGGCAATTGCCTGGTTGCGTTTAAAGCCTAGCAGCCCTTGACGGGCTTTGCGTATTCGGCATGCCCCGTTGTCCTGCGATGCCCCCGCGCCAGGAACCCCAGCCGTCCAGTGGGCTCAAAGAGGTTCCTATCCGCTGAGGGTTTGCCATGCGCTCGCTGTTTTCCGTCGCCTGCATTAGTGTTCTCGCCGCCACGCCGTTCTCTTCCTCCCTGTTTGCCCAGGCAACACCCGACGCCCCCAGCGCTGCCGCGCTGCAGACGCTGAGCGATGATGCGCTAGGCCATCCGCGCCTGCATAGCATCGTGGTTGCCCACCAGGGCGAGATAGTGCACGAGCACCACCAGGGCGGGCCCGGCGTTGATGCACCGGCCAATATCAAGTCGCTATCCAAGACCGTGCTCGCTGCGCTGGTGGGTGCCGCTATCGAGGCGGATATTGTCGCGTCCACCGATCAAACGCTGGTCTCTCTACTGGGGGATCGCGTGCCCCAGGCGGCAGACCCCGAGGTGGCCGAGATTACCGTGAGTCACCTGCTGTCGCTGCAAGCGGGGCTCGAGCGCACCTCCGGGCAGAACTACGGCGCCTGGGTGGCAAGCCCTAACTGGATCGAATACGCCCTGACGCGACCCTTCGTCGATGAACCAGGCGGACGCATGCTGTATTCCACCGGTTCGAGCCATCTGCTTTCCGCTGCGCTGACCGAGGCCAGCGGTGAATCGACCTATGTCCTGGCCCAGCGCCTGCTGGCCGAGCCACTGGATATTGCGATCCCCCCTTGGCTACAGGACCCTCAGGGCATCTATTTCGGCGGCAACGACATGCAGCTATCCCCGCGAGGGCTAGTGGAAATAGGCGAGCTGTACCGCAACGGTGGCGTCGTGGAAGATAGTAACGGCAACGTTGAGCGGGTGTTGCCGGAGGGCTGGGTCGAGCAATCCTGGACGCCGCGGGGAACGTCGCGCTGGACCGGCGACGGTTACGGCTACGGCTGGTTCATCACCCGGCTGGGCGGTGAGGATGCCTATTATGGGCGGGGATACGGTGGTCAGGCGCTATTCGTGGTGCCTAAGCGCGCGTTGACCGTGGTGATCACCGCAAATCCCAGACCGCCCTCGCCCGGCGGGCAGTTTCAGGAGCGTTTGAATGCGATGGTAGCGAAGCTGATCACGCATGATTCACCCTAGCGTTCATGACGCCCGCCAGGGCTATTCTTTTTTGTGCCCAAAGCTCATCAAGTAAAGCGCGGCGGCCAGCGCGAGCACCGACAGCGCCAGGTAGATCGCCTCGAGCGGCGTGGCAAAGCGGATATCCACCACCGCGCGGAAGAACTCGATAATCACCGCCAGAATCACCACCCGGGCGATTTTATCCTTGAGCTGATCCAGCGAGGCGACGTTGAACGGATGGTGCGGGTACCGCGCTTCGGCCTGGTCGATACGCGACACAAACAGCCGGTAGATGCCCAGCCCGAAAATCATCAGCACAATGGCGATCAGGTAGATATCCACGGCGATGATGATGTCGGGCACCAGGCTTTCGTGAATGTCGACGCGGCTATCCACGAAGTAGTAATGCAGCGTGCGTAACACGACCTTGGCGATATCCACCGTCCCCACCAGGAACAGCAGCACCGAGCCTATCAGGCTCGGCACCACGGCCAGCATGACCAGAAACCGTGAGTTCCAGAGCGCGGTTTCCACCCGGCGCTCCCAGCGGCCCTGCTCTTCGGGTGGTTTGGGCGGTATATCAGTCATGTCAGGCTCCTTATCAACACTGGCGTCAAAGCACGTTCACGAGAATCAGCGCGCAGGTCGCGCCCAGTAGCGCAAAGCCGAGCAGCAGCACGAGCCCGTCCCTCGCGACAAGACCCAGGCCCAACAGCGCCAGCGCCAGCCCGGCTCCGTTGGCCGAGAAAGGAATGAACTCCATCGGCGGCATGGCCAAGGCAATCAGCAGGCACACTACCGCCGTAACGCGGATGCCAATATAGCCGGTCAGCCACGGCAAGCGTACCCGCAATAGCCCATCCACCCAGCGGGCGGGCTTTTTCAAATAATAAATGCCTTTATCGAACTTGTTACGGGAAATGGAGCGCTTGAGCATCCAGCCGGGCAGCCAGAAGGTTTCCCGCCCGGCCAGCAGCTGCACCGAGACCAGCAACACCAGGGCGGCCATCAGCGTGGGCATGCCGGGGATATCGCCGATGATCGGCGCCAGGGTGATCAGCCCGGCGACCAACAGCAGCGGGCCAAATGAGCGCCGCCCGATGGCATGGACGACATCGTCAACGCTGACTCGCTGAGCTTCCTGCTCCATGCGCTCCAATGACGCAATCAAATCCATCAACGTCGAGCCTTTGTTGGAATCATCCATCCTGGTTAACGCGCTCCTCGGTGATGAGTTTGGTGCGAATAAAGTCACTGTGACTGACGTGCAGCAGGTCGGCCAGGCGGCGAATGCGATGCTCTTCGAGCGCATCGACGCTGCCGTCCGCCCAGGCCAGCTGCCACATCAGCGCGACCAGCTCGCAGCGCTGGTCGTAGCCGTAGTGCTCCTTGATCAGACTGACGAACTGGTAATGGTCGACCGCGTCTTCCACTTCGTCCCGCGCCAGCGTCATCAGCTCGTCAACGTCGCTTTCGCTGAGCTGGTAGCGCTTAAGCAGCATGCGGCGCAGGGCCTCGAGCTCGGCGTCGCTGGTGTCGTGGTCGGCGCGGGCGATTTCAAACAGCAACGCCGCCGAGGCCAGCTCAAGCGTCAGGGTCTGGTTGTCGCGCTGCTCGGGTTGCGCAAGCGTGCTCTGGAAGAATTGGCTAATCGCCTGCAGCATGGCGGCTCTCCTGATGTTGGATGACGGATATGAACACGGGGTTACGCATCCCGGGTTAACTGGTCTTTGAGCTGCTTGGGCACCTGCTTGATGATCAGGCGATCCTGGGTGGCGTCGTACTCGATGCTGGACCCCAGCAGGTGCGAGTCGAAGCTGATCGAGACGCCCCCGGCACGTCCGGTAAAGCGCCGGAATTGATTCAGGGTGCGCTTGTCCGGGGGAATCTCCGGCGCCAGGCCGTAATCGGCGTTGCGAATATGCTCGTAAAACGCCTTGGGCTGCTGCTCGTCGACCAGTTCTGAGAGTGCCTCGAGGGTCATGGGTTCCCCACGGCGCAGTTGGTCGTTGGCGTAATCCACCAGGCTGTCGGTTTTTTCACGGCTCGCGTCGTCGTCAAAATCTTCTTTTTCGACGTAGTCGCTGAATGCCTTGAGCAGCGTGCGGGTTTCCGTCGGCGCGTCGATGCCTTCTTCCATGCCCAGCAGCTGCACCATGCCTTCGCCGAGCTTCTTGCCGCCACGGTCCTTGAGGAACGACAGGTACTGGGCGGTGGGCGCATCAGCCTGCCACTGGGTAAGGTTGATGCGTGCGGCAAGGGTCAGCTGGCGAGTGTTGAGCTGAGCGGCAGGCACGGCCTGATGGTCGACATTGATGCCGATGCCCTCGCGTTGATGGACCAGCGCCATGAAAAGCGTTTCGGTATCCCCCTGACGCTGGTGGCTGATCACTAAGTAACCACTCACTGACAGCTGTTCCTGCAGCTGGCTGACAAGCCGTTCGGCCAGGGCAGTGGACAGCTCGGCAAAGCTCTGCTCACCGGCCAGATAGTCGCGCAGCCACACCGACAGGGGCCCGGCCTGAACGCCCTCGGCGGCAAACCGGCCCCAGCCCTTGGGCTTGGTGTTGTAGGTGTCGCTTAAGGCGCTGACGAGTGATTCCATCGACGGCTCGCCGCTGTCGGCCTCGGCCGGGGCGGCGGTCAGCGTAAGGCGCTCGCCGTCGAGGGTCGGCGCCAGATGGTGAACGATGCTGTGCAGTAGCGGCATAAAACGTGCGGCGCTCCGTAATCAAGGTTTAAGGCGGTAACCGGTGCGGAAGATCCAACCGATGGTCGCCAGGCAGGCGGCGAGGAACAGGCAGATCATGGCGACGCTGGCCCCCAGGCTGACGTCGCTGATGCCGTAGAAGCTCCAGCGGAAGCCGCTGACCAGGTACACCACCGGGTTGAGCAGCGTAACGCCCTGCCAAAACGGCGGTAGCATATCGATGGAATAGAAACTGCCGCCGAGGAAGGTCAGCGGGGTAATCACCAGCAGCGGCACCAGCTGCAGCCGGTCAAAGCCCTCCGCCCAGATGCCGATGATAAAGCCCAGCAGGCTGAAGGTTATCGCGGTCAGCACCAGAAAGGTCAGCATCCAGAACGGATGCGCGACTTCCAGGGGCACAAAAAACCCGGAGGTGGCGAGGATGATCAGCCCCAGCAGTATCGACTTGGACGCCGCCGCTCCCACGTAGCCCAGAACAATTTCCAGATACGAGATGGGCGCCGAGAGCAATTCGTAAATGCTACCGGAGAACTTGGGAAAGAAAATCCCGAACGAGGCGTTCGACACGCTCTGGGTGAGCAGCATCAGCATGATCAGGCCAGGCACGATAAAGGCACCGTAGCTGACGCCGTCCACTTCGCTGATGCGCGAGCCAATCGCCGCGCCGAACACGACAAAATAGAGCGACGTGGATATCACCGGCGAGACGATGCTTTGCAGCAAAGTGCGGCGGGTGCGCGCCATTTCGGCCATGTAAATGGCGCGAACAGGATAAAGGTTCATGTGCGTTCCTTGACTAGGTCGACAAAAATATCCTCGAGCGAACTTTGCCGGGTGTGCAGATCCTTGAAGGTAATGCCTTCACGCTCGAGGACGGTAAGCAGCGCGGGGATACCGTGCCCGTCTTCCTCCTGGTGGCCGTCGTAGGTGTAGACCAGCGCGTCGCCATCCGTGGATAGATTCAGCGCATGGTGGTCAAGCGAGGACGGCAAGCTGTCCAGCGGCTCGTTGAGGTACAGCGTCAGCTGCTTGCTGCCCAGCTTGCTCATCAGCGCATCCTTGTCTTCCACCAGCACGATTTCACCGTTGTTGATGACCCCGATGCGGTCGGCCATTTCTTCGGCTTCTTCAATATAATGGGTGGTCAAAATGATGGTCACACCGTTATCGCGCAGCTCGCGCACCACCTGCCACATCTCGCGGCGCAGCTCGACGTCGACACCAGCTGTCGGCTCGTCGAGGAACAGGATACGTGGCTCATGGGACAGCGCCTTGGCGATCAGCACGCGGCGTTTCATGCCGCCGGACAGTGTGATGAGGCGGTTATTGCGCTTATCCCACAGCGCCAGCGATTTGAGCACGCTTTCGATATGCGCCGGGTTAGGCGCCTTGCCGAACAGCCCCCGGCTGAAGCTGACCGTGTTCCACACCGTCTCAAACGCTTCGTTGGTCAATTCCTGGGGCACCAGGCCGATACGCTCGCGGGCTTGGCGGTAGTCGGCGACGTTGTCGAAGCCGTCCACCAGCACCTGGCCTTCGCTGGGGTTGACCAACCCACATACCACACTGATCAGCGTGGTTTTGCCTGCCCCATTGGGGCCCAGCAGGGCAAAAATCTCGCCGCGCTGGATCTGTAAATCGACACGGCTGAGCGCTTGAAAACCGCCCCGGTAGGTTTTGTTCAGACCTCGGATTTCGATAATGGCATCGTTCAAGGCAGGCTCCTGACAAAGCGGCTGAAGTGAGCCGCTGATAGCGAATGGCGCGGGCAATAGTTTAGCACGGGCAGTAAACAAACGGCTGGCTACCAGGGTGTGCCCAATGCACCGCTGCGTCGCAGGGCTAATCCGACGCTTGCTAGCGCGCGCTCGTGTTCACTGACCGCGTCGGGCCCCTGGGTGCAGGCAACCACTGCCCAGGCGGCATTGGGCATGTCATCTCTCTCCACCAGCCCGGCATCGCAGCTGCGCCGGTCCTGGGTGCCCGTCTTGTGGGCAAAGCTCACCGCCTCACCCAACCCTTGTTTTAACCGTTCTTCCCCGGAGCTGGTATTGGCCATCAGGGCAAGCAACTCATCGCGGGGCGTACCCTGGAGGTCGGGCATGGCGCCAAGGTAAAGTGTTGCCAGTATGTCGCCAACGGCGCGCAAGGTGCCGACGTTTTCGCCGCTGGCGTGGTAGGCGTCAAAGGCGTGATGGTAGTCAGGCTGATTGAGGGCATGAGGCTCTACGCCAAGTCGCTGCGCCAGGGCGCGAGGGCGCTGACTCACGGGTGACTGACGGAGGTTTATAAAATCCATGCCGCCAAGCTTACGCGCCCCGGGATGGAGCTCACCGTAGACACCCTGACGCACGCTCACCAGCTTGGAGATTGGCCCCAGCGCGTCGGGGTCACCACCGTTGGCCGCCACCATGGACTGGGCGCGATGATTGACGTTATCCAGGCCAACGCGGTCAATCAGCATGTCCGTGGCGGTATTATCGCTCACGGTAATCATGTGCTCTAGCAAGTACCCCACCGAAATGGGCGTGCCGGGGTCGTGCCAGTTGGTGGGCCCAGCGCCATCCACGTAATCGCTTTGGTTCAGTGTGAGACGTTCGCGGGTCGATATCCGCTCACCCAAGACTTCCGCCGCGACCGGAATCTTGATCAGTGACGCGAGGTACCAGGGCTGATCAGCCTGCCAGCGGTAGGCCTCACCGCTGGCAAGGTCTTGCACGTAGACACCAATATCACCGGCGAAACGTTCTTCCAATACGCTCATGCGCGCATCAAGGTCGCTTTGCCAGCCGCTACGTTTATCCACCTCATGGTACCAATGCGCGTCGTATGCTGCCGCTTGAGCGGGTTGTACAAACAGCAGCGCTACCGCCACAAGTCCGTGCTGCATCCAGTGTCGCAAACCATTTCTCCCCGTTTTCTTGGCGTTTAACGATGCTGAGCCATCCAGCGGGTCAGCCAAATCCACGCCGCCGTGCCAAGAATCAACAGCCCGCCAACACCAAGCGCCTGTGGATAGCTGTAGTCGCCCTCGCCTTCCAACAGGAAGCGCAGCACCAGGAAAATCATCACGATATGGAAAATAAATGCCTTTAGCGCATCTGAGCCGACCAGGGTAAACGGTATCAGCGCCCGGGCCGCCCGGGCGCCACCCGCCAGGGCCAGGGCGAATATCAACAGCGCACCGCCCAGGCTAAACAGCATAAAGGCCAAGCCAGGGGGATGCTTACCCTCGTTATTGGCGACCGCCAACATGGCAGCGTAAACGTCACCACCAGCTAGCGCCAGGCCATAAAATCCGGCGATCATGACCGCGCCCATACCCAGCAAGGCGAGCGTGAGGCGACGTTTCAGCAATTGGTCGCCCGAACAGCGCAGCAGCGCTTCGCCCAATAGCAGCCCTAGTAGAATCAGCGGCGCGCGGCTGAGCTGGCCCCAGGCGTAATGGTCTTCATGGTCCACCAGCAGTGCCTTGAGGATGTCACTGCCACCGAATGAAACCCCTTGCAGCCAGGCGGCCAGGGCGGCGAGCAGCGCGATGACAGCCAGCCGACCCCACAGCGGGGCGCGCGCCCACAACGGCAGGATCAACGGCACCCAGAGCAAGGCGATAGCATAGAAGCCGAGAATTTCCACCCAGATACCAAAGCGACCGTAGAGCAGCGCATCGACGATCTCGCTCGGCGTGTTGAACGGCAGCATTTCAATGATCAACAGCGCCTTGTACCAGAACCAGACTTCCACCGCGCGCAGCCAGAGTTTCAGGCGGCGTTTGGGCCAGTCTTCCCGATTAACATGGGAGAGAAACGCCACGGCCAGGGCAACGCCAAACACCAGAATAAACAGCGACGAGGAAAACTTGGTGAGAAAGTGAATCGGCACCATGCCCCATTCAGGCACATTGCGGATGCCCACTAATCCACTGACGGTGTGACTGACGATCATCAGTCCGATCGCGATACCACGGGCTAGATCAATCGCGTCAATGCGGCCGTCCGCTTTGGGTAGATGGGGCGTTTCGTTCCAGGCAATCGCCATCGGCATGTCCTTATTTCCTGTGTTGATCCTTTTCAGTCAATAAGTTGATACCGCATTTGGGGGCGATTATGAACCCAGTGCTTACTTGCAGGTTCAACGCTTTCGGATGCAGTGTGCCCGGCGCGATGACTCATCGCACATGCGCAATGCCCCACCAGAGGCGGGGCACTTGAAACTCAGCATTGAATTTGAGGCATTAAGCAACTGGCATAAAGGGATTACCAGTCAGAATCTTCTTCAGAATCTTCTTCAGAATCGGAACCAGCGTCCTCCTCTTCTGTTGTTTCCCAATCTTCCTGCTCTTCTTCCTCTTCCTCATAAGTGGTGGTGTCTTGACCTTCCTCTTCAGAATCGAAGGAGTTCATTGAACCTTGACCTTCATCCTCCATCGTTTCTTCCTGCGGGGCAGGGTTTTGCTCGTCTTCTTCATGCATGTCAGCAAAGGCTAGCGGGCTGGCCATCAGACCGAAAGATACACCGAGGATGCCTAGCTTCTTGAGAGATTCCGTTTTCATCATGATACTGCCTCCTGTTTGGCTTCACTTTCTGGGTAAGAACGTTAGGTCGTCTTACCTGTCCGTTCTTACCCTGTAAGTGCAGCTGACATGCCAGGATTTTTTCAAAAAACATTCAACCAATTAAAATCAATAACTTATAATAAAAGTGCCGCACCCATCCCGCGCGGCACTGTCCCGCCAGAGGCCCTATTAGCTGTTTATCGGTGGCACATGCGTCCGATTGCCCATGTTGCTAGCGATAAACTGTGTCCAACAGGTGTCGCTTGCGGGGGTTAACAAAAGGCACGCCCACCTTCGCGAACGCTAACGATAGCAAGGCCAAGGCCGGTGGCCGCGACCGTCACTAAAATGTGCTTAGCGGCCAGCCTGGTGATCATCACCTTTCGTTTTAGTTAATCAATGCGAATGACGCGGCACCTCAGCCCCCCGGCAGCCGACCAGGAAGTCGAAGTCGCAGCCTTCGTCGGCCTGGAGCACCCGCTCGATATACAGCTGGCGGTAGCCGCCCTGCCTGGCGATGAGCGTCGAGGCGGCGGTGGGGTCGCTTTCGGCCAGGCGCGCGGCCAGCGCTTCGTCGCTGATGTCCAGGTGCAGTCGGCCACTGGCGCAGTCGAGTTCGATCCAGTCGCCGTTGCGCACGGCAGCCAGCGGGCCGCCCGCCGCGGCTTCCGGAGCAACGTGCAGCACCACGGTGCCGTAGGCGGTGCCGCTCATGCGGGCGTCGGAGATGCGCACCATATCGGTAATCCCCTGGGCGAGGATCTTGGGCGGCAGGCCCATATTGCCTACCTCGGCCATGCCGTGGTAGCCCCGCGGGCCGCAGTGCTTCATGACCAGGATGTCGTTGGCTTCGACGTCCAGGTCCGGGTCGTTGATGCGCGCCTTGTAGTCGTCGAAGTCTTCGAAAACCACCGCGCGGCCGCGGTGCTGCATGAGTTCGGCTTTCGCCGCCGAGGGCTTGAGCACCGCGCCGTTGGGCGCGAGGTTACCGCGCACGACGCAGATACCGCCGTCTGCGGTAAGCGGGTTGTCCAGCGGGCGGATGACCTCGTCGTTATACAGCGGGGCATCCTGGACGTTCTCCCACAAGGTTTTGCCGCTGACGGTGAGGGCGTCCTTGAAGGGCAGGCGGTCGGCCTCGCCCAGACGTCTGAGCACCGCAGGTAGGCCACCGGCGTAGTAGAACTCCTCCATCAGAAAGCGCCCCGAGGGCTGCAGGTCGACCACCGTGGGCGTGCCGCGCCCCACCCGGCTCCAGTCGTCCATGGTGAGATCCACGCCAATGCGCCCGGCAATCGCCTTGAGGTGGATTACCGCATTGGTAGATCCGCCGATGGCGGCGTTGGTGCGAATGGCGTTGTCGAAGGCTTCTTTGGTGAGGATCTTGGAGAGTTTGAGGTCTTCGTTGACCATCTCGACGATGCGATTACCCGAAAGGTGGGCGAGCACGTAGCGGCGGGAGTCCACTGCCGGGATCGCGGCGTTATGAGGCAGCGAGGTGCCCAGCGACTCGGCCATGCAGGCCATGGTGGAGGCGGTGCCCATGGTGTTGCAGGTGCCCGCCGAGCGCGACATGCCGGCTTCCGCGGCCATAAAGTCGTGCATCGATATGTCACCGGCCTTGACCTGCTCGGAGAGCTGCCACACCACGGTGCCCGAGCCAATATCCTTGCCCTTGTGCTTGCCGTTGAGCATCGGCCCGCCGGTAACCACGATGGTGGGAATATCGCAGCTCGCTGCGCCCATCAGCAGCGCCGGGGTGGTCTTGTCGCAGCCCACCAGCAGCACCACGCCGTCCATGGGGTTGCCGCGAATGGCTTCTTCCACGTCCATGCTGGCCAGGTTGCGGGTGAACATGGCCGTGGGGCGCAGGTTGGACTCACCGTTGGAGAACACCGGAAACTCCACCGGGTAGCCGCCCGCTTCCAGGATGCCCTGCTTGACGTGCTCCGCCAGCTTGCGGAAGTGAGCGTTGCACGGCGTCAGCTCCGACCAGGTGTTGCAGATCCCGATAATCGGCTTGCCCTGAAATTCATGGTCGGGAATGCCCTGGTTCTTCATCCAACTGCGGTACATGAAGCCGTTCTTGTCGGCGGTGCCGAACCACTCGGCGGAACGTAAGGGGCGCTGGCGCTGGGACATAATAAGTCTCCGTAAAACCGGGAAAAATGTGAATAAAATAAGGCTTGAGCGTCAGCCCCGCTGACGGCGGGTCTGTTTCCAGCGGTCGAACATCACCGCCAGCAGCAGGATCGCGCCGCGCACCAGGTACTGGTAAAAGGTGGGAACGTTGAGCAGGCCCATAGCGTTCTGAACGCAGCCCATGATCAGCACGCCGACCACCACGCCGGTAATCGTCGCCACGCCGCCCGACAGCGCCACGCCGCCCAGCACACAGGCGGAGATCACCGCCAGCTCGAGCCCCATGGAGGTATTGGGATCGCCCAGCCCCATGCGCGATGCCAGCAGCACGCCGACAACGCCTGCCACCACGCCCTGGAGACCGAAGACAATAATCTTGAGTCGACGCACGTTAACCCCGGCAAGCGCGGCGGCTTCCGAGTTACCGCCGGTGGCCAGCACGTTACGCCCAAAGCTGGTCATATTGAGTACCACGCCGAAGATCACGAAGCAGGCTAGCATGGTCCACACCGGGAGTGTCAGGCCGAGAAACGAGGCACTGCCCAGGTCAAAAAAGGCCGGCACGGTAATCATCACCGCGTCGCCGCCGGAGGTGATGTAGGCCAGGCCACGCACAAACTCCATCGCCGCCAGGGTGGCAATCAAGGAGTTGATGCCAAACTTGGCAATCACCAGCCCGTTAAACGCGCCTACCGCGCCCCCGGCAACAACGCCCCCGATCACGCCCATGAAAACGCTACCGGTACTGGAAGTCACGACCGCCGCCACGACCCCCGCGAAGGCCACGGTGGAGGCCACCGAAAGGTCCACCTCGCCCAGCGCCAAGACCAGCATCATGGTGGTTGCCAAACTGCCGATCAGGGTGATCGAGAGGAGTAGCCCGACCATGTTGCGGCCGGTGAGAAAGTCGGGGATGAGCACCGCCAGCGCCACAAACAGCAGCAGGAAAATGGCAATCAGTCCCGAGGTATCCAGCAGCGTGCGTAGCGGCTTGATCAACCCTTGGCGACCTGCTGGACGCGCGGGGGACGCCTCTTGGGTTACATTGTCGGTTGTCATGGTTGTTGTCCTGAACGTGTGTTCTGAAAAATCGATGGCTGTGAAAGCACCGGCGTCTTTAAAAACCGCTTAGGCGGGGAGCGCCAGCCCCAGCAGGCGTTCCGGCGTGGCCGATTCCCGTGGCACGATGTCCACCAGTTCGCCGTCGCGCATCACGGCGATGCGGTCGCAAATCGAGCTGACTTCCGCCAGGTCACTGGAGATCACCACCACGCTTTTGCCCTGTTCGGCCAGGTCGTAGAGCAGCGAGTAAATCTCTCGCCGCGCGCCGACGTCGATCCCTCGGGTTGGCTCGTCCATCACGAACAGATCGATCTCTTCGGCGAGCCAGCGGGCCAGAATCACCTTTTGCTGATTGCCGCCGGATAGCTTGCCAATAGGCGTACGCGGCCCCGGCGTCTTGACGCTGAGTTGCTGGATGTACGACTCGGCATTGCGCCGTTCACGGCCGGGGTGTCGGAACATGCCCCAGCGTTTGAAAAAGCGCCGACAGCTGATATTGAGGTTGTCGGCCACGCTCGCCACCGGGAAGATACCCTGGGATTTACGGTCTTCCGGGCACATGGCAATACCGGCCCGAATGGCATCTTGCGGGCTTTTGAAACGTCGCGATTCGCCGTTGAACTGCACGCTGCCGGCCTTGGGAGCTTCGACCCCGCAGACCAGCCGCAGCAATTCACTACGCCCGGCGCCGACCAGGCCAAACAGCCCGAACACTTCACCGCGCTTGACGGAAAAGCTCACCGGCGCATTGAGGCCGCGTCCCTGTATTTCCTCGACGTTCAGGATCAAGTCACCATGCTCACGGGGACGATAGCCGTATACGTCGTTGATATCCCGGCCCACCATCTCACTCACCAGGATGTCGTGGTTGAGCGTCGACATATCTTCATGGGTGCGAATATGCTGACCGTCACGGAAGATGGTGACCGCGTCGCACATCTCGAACACTTCTTCCATGCGGTGGGTCACGTAGAGCACCACGCGGCCCTCGTCGCGCAAGCGTTTGACGATGCGCTTAAGCTGGCGCGTTTCCTGAATGGAGAGACTGCTGGTCGGCTCATCGAAAGCGATGACCTTGGCGTCGCGCAGCAAGGCGCGGCCAATTTCGATCATCTGCTGCTGGCCGATGGAGAGATCGCGCACCTTGGTCGAGGGGTGAATATCCCCCTCACCGAGGTCGGCCAGGATTGCCAACGCCTTTTCGCGTAGCTGGCGGCGGTTAATAAATCCCCGTTGCGTGGGCAGTTGCCCCAGCAGCAGGTTTTCCGCCACCGACATATTGGGCGAGAGCGTCAGCTCCTGGTAAATGATGGCGATCCCTTCGCGCAGCGCTTCCCGGGCGTTGCTGAACACGTGGCGTTGGCCTTCGATCCACAGCGCACCTTCCGCCACGCGGTTGACGCCGCTAAGTACCTTGAGCAGAGTGGATTTGCCCGCGCCGTTCTCGCCCATGAGGGCATGCACCTGGCCGGCGTGGGCGTTAAAGCTCACCCCATCCAGCGCGCGCACCCCAGGGAAGACGACGCTGATGGCGTCGAAACGTAGATATGGATCAGGCATGCGAGAGCACTCCGCAGATAGTTCGTAACAAGCAGTTCGTGATCGCTGGCCCGCGACAGGCCAGCTGTTTTGCAAGCCAGCGGCTTTACAGCCCCAGGTCTTCGCGCACTTCCTGCCAGTTGTCCCGCGTCATCAGCGTGCCGGAGGTTTCGGTATTGGCCGGGGGCTCTTTGTCTTCGGTAATCCAGCGGTAGAGGTCTTCGGCGGTCTGACGACCGTGCATGGTGGAACTCACCGCCACCGTGCCGTGAAAGCCGGTGGGGTTATCGCGGGAGAACTCGGCAAAGGCGGCGCCGGAGCCGTTGATACCCACGCCAATGACATCGTCGGCTTCCAGGCCGTACTGCTCGGTAGCCCGGACGCCCCCCAGCACGCTCTCCTCGTTGAGGGCGTAGATCACCCAGTGCTCATAATCACCGTGCTGGGAAAGCACTGGCGATGCGGCCGAGAAGGCGCTGGCGGTGTCGCTGTTCTGCTGGGGCGCATCGAAGATGTTGTCCTCGGGGAAGCCAGCGTCAAGCAGGGCAGCGGTCGCACCGTCGGTACGCTCAACGGCGGTCGGCAGCTCATTGTTGGTAATGCGCAGCGCGGCCACCTCTTCCGGGTCCCAGCCGCGGGCTTCCATTTCGTCGGCAATGGCATCGCCTACCTGCTGGCCGATCTTGTAGCCGGACATACCGAGGTGCGGGACACCTTCCATGGGCTCACCGCTTGAGTCCACGAACTGATCGTCCACGGTGACCACTTTCATGCCGTACTGCTCGGCGCGATTCATGATCGCGGGGCCCAGGCGCACGTCAGGCGGGCAAATCACAAACCCTTCTGCCCCCTGTGAATACAGGTTATCGATGGCGCTGAGCACTTGCTGGCCGTCTTCGCCACCTAGCCGCACGACATCGAAGCCAAGCTCCTCGCCCACCTCGGTCGCCGCTTTTTGCTCATTGATAAACCACGCCTGCTCGGGTTTTTTGACGATAAAGCCAATCTTGACCTCGTCTTCCTGCGCCTGGGCGGATCCCAATGACGCCAGCATGATGGCGCTACCGAGGGCTAAACGATTGAAAGTCGCTGTGAGTTGCATGGTTGTACTCCTGCCGTGTTGGCGGTTGTTGTTGTTACGAAGTGTTTTTACCCGTTTTGCTATAAATCCAACGCTTTCTGAGCGGAAAAGCGGTAGACGGTGCGTGAGCGATAGGTGTCGCCCGGCTCAAGAATAGTGCTGGGAAACGCCTCCTGATTGGGGGAGTCGGGAAAGTGCTGGGTTTCCAGGGCAAAGCCGGAGCGGTGTTCGTAGGCCTCGCCCTGCTTGCCGGTCAGGTCGCCGTTGAGAAAATTGCCCGAATAGAACTGAATGCCCGGCTCGGTGGTGGCAATTTCCACCATGCGACCGCTTTGCGGCTCCCACACCCTGGCGGCCACCACAAGCTCATCCGCCTCGGCGCTATCGCGGGCCAGCACAAAGTTGTGGTCGTAGCCGCCGCCGAATTCGAGCTGCTCATTGTTCTGCTCGATCCGTTCACCGATAGGCGTCGCCTGAGTGAAGTCGAACGGTGTGCCTTCCACGGCGCGACGCTCGCCGGTGGGAATCAGCGAATCGTTCACCGGGGTAAATTTGGGGGCGTTGATCATCAACTGGTGGTCGAGAATGGTGTCGCTACCTTCCCCCTTGAGGTTGAAGTAGCTGTGCTGGGTCAGGTTGACGGGCGTGGCCTTGTCGGTCACCGCTCGATAATCGACCATCAGCTCGTCATCATCGGTCAACGTGTAGGTGACTTGAGTCTCAAGCCTGCCGGGGTAGCCTTCTTCACCATCCGCACTGGTGTAGCGCAGCACGAGCCCGATACCCGCCTCATTCTCGAATGGTTCAGCCTGCCACAGCACCTTATCGAAGCCTTTATCGCCGCCGTGTAGATGATTGTTGCCATCGTTGGTGGCCAGTGAGTAGGTGTCGCCATTGAGCGAGAACTGCCCCCCCGCGATGCGGTTGCCGTAACGCCCAATGATGGCGCCGAAATAGGGATTGGCCTGGCGGTAAGTGTCGGAGAGATAGGCATCAAGCGAGTCGAAACCCAGCGCGATATCATCGAACTCACCGTCTACATCGGGCGTCTTCAATGACAGGATGATGCCGCCGTAGTTGGTCACCTGCAGCTCGATGCCGTTGGCATTGATCAACCGATAGACGTCGACCTGGCGGCCATCCGGCAAGCGGCCAAACGTCGACGCCTCGACGCTTCCATTGCTGCTCGCGCTGGCTGCAGCGTCGTCCTGGGCGTGCACCGGGGTCATCAGCATCATCGCGGCAAGCGTACTTAACAGCATTGGCGACGCATGCGTTAATCGTTGGCTGGACATGAGTGGCATGGGCTTCCTCCTTGAGGACATCATTGTTGTTATTAAGTGGCTCTGCGTTCGGCACTACCGTCGCCGATACAGTGACTACAGTAGCCATATCTCTCATAACCATCCAATACACAAAACCGCCAATCTTGATATGCTTATGGTTATTAATAACACTGCGAGGCTTATCCCATGGGCGTTCTCGACGACAACTGGTTTCTCGACGCACGACTAAAGTTGCGTCATTTTCAGTTATTCTTGGCACTGGACGAGCAACGCAACCTGCACCGAGCCGCTGAACAGCTCAATATGAGCCAGCCTGCGGCCTCAAAACTGCTTGGTGACCTGGAAGCCAATCTGGGGATTCGACTGTTTGACCGCCACCCTCGCGGGCTTACCCCCAACTGGTACGGCGAAGTCGTCATTCGCCACGCGCACAGCGTCCTCTCGGCGCTGCACCACACGGGCGAAGAGTTGAATGCGTTACGCGAAGGCAACGCGGGCACTGTAGCAGTTGGCACGGTAATGGCGCCGGCGGTCACGATACTCACCAGTGCGATCGAGCAGGTGCATCGCGATCAGCCAGGGCTGAAGATCAGCGTGGACGTGGACGTCAGCAAGGTGCTGGTACCGCGCTTGCTCGAAGGTGAGCTGGATTTTGCGATTACCCGCATCCCGGCAGGCGTGGATGCCGAATGGTTTGTGTTCGAGGAGATTGGCGAGGAGGAGCTATGTTTCGTGTGCCGCAAAGGCCATCCGCTAGCCGACAAGACACCGCTGAGCCTTTCGGATATGTCGGCCTATCCGTGGTCGCTGCAGCCTACCGGCGCCCTGATGCGCCAGCGTGTGGACAGCCTGTTTCTGCATCATCAAGTCACGCCGCCCCGCCAGATTGTCGATACTGCGGATCTGCTGCTTTCGCTGGCCCTGGTCGATAAATCCGACACCATCACGGTGACCACTCGCGAAGCGGCCGATTTGCTTTGCTCGCCGCAACGCTTTCACCTGTTGCCGTTCAGCGAAACCCTCAGCGTGCAGCCCTACGGGTTAGTCAGCTTACGCCACCAGCGGCTGTCACCCGGCGCCGCCACCTTGATGAGCGCCTTGCGCGACATTATCGCGCAAGGCCGCTAACCGCCTCAGGCCTTCAGTCCCTCCCTATTCGCACGCATTAATAAACCATACAAAAGTATATGTTGAACAATTGCTACCAATGTTCAACATTAGCTACCCTATGGACGTCCCTTAACGCTTTGTTCACCACGCTTTTCATAACAAATATCTCTAGGAATAGCCCATGCGCCTGATTCAATGTACCCATCAAGGCCAGGTTCGCGCCGCCCTGGTCGAGAGCGAAGAGCAGGTCAGACTGCTCGACTGCGATACCTATACTCTGGCCAACCGAGCCATTAGCGCCGGAACCCCCCTCGGCGACATGCTGACGGACGCGCTAACCGACACGCGTCTCGATTATCAACAGTTGGTGGACGACAAGCGCTTGCTGCCTCCATTGACCCACACCGATCCGGCCCACTGCCTGGTGACGGGCACTGGCCTGACGCATTTAGGCAGTGCCGACACCCGCTCGGCCATGCATGCCAAAGCCCAGGCCACAGAGGAGGACATGACCGATTCCATGCGCATGTTCAAGCTGGGCGTGGAAGGTGGCAAACCTGATGCTGGCAAGGTAGGCGCGCAGCCCGAGTGGTTCTACAAGGGCGATGGCGAGTGCGTGGTCGCACCGGAAGCAGACATCCCCTCGCCCGCCTTTGCCGAAGATGCGGGCGAGGAGCCCGAGCTCGCTGGCCTGTACGTGATTGGCGACGACGGCCAGCCCTGGCGCGTCGGCTACGCCCTGGGCAACGAGTTTTCTGACCACGTCACTGAGCGCTTCAACTACCTGTGGCTTGCCCACTCCAAGCTGCGCGCCTGCAGTTTTGGGCCCGAACTGTTGATTGGCGAACTGCCGGCGCATTTAGAGGGGATCAGCGCCATTCAGCGCGGCGGCGAAACGCTATGGAAGAAGCCGTTTCTCACCGGCGAGGCCAACATGGCTCACAGCCTGGCCAACCTGGAATATCACCACTTTAAATACCCGGGCTTCCGTCGCCCCGGCGACGTGCATGTGCATTTTTTCGGCACCGCAACGCTGAGCTTTGCCGACAGCATCAAGATCCGCGAAGGGGATTGCTTTGAGATCCGTATCAACGAGTTTGGCCGCGCGCTGCGCAACCCGCTAAGGGTGGAAGCAAACGAGCCGGCTATCAGCGTCAAAACGCTTTAACGTAATCGCACCCACCCAGCAGGAGGATGTATGACTCTGGAAGGTAAACTACTGATTGGTCAGCAGGCCGTCAGCGGTCAACAGGCTGACATTCAAGCCGTCAACCCCGCCACCGGCGAAACCCTCGACCCCATCTACACCGGCGGCGGCAAGGCCGAGGTAGAGCGCGCCTGCGAACTCGCCGAAGCGGCTTACGCCAGCTACCGCGAAACCTCGCTCGAAGAGCGGGCCGTGTTCCTCGAAACCATCGCCAGCGAGATTGATGGGATTGGCGATGAGCTGACCGCGCGCGGCGTTGCCGAAACCGGCCTGCCCGAAGCTCGCCTGCAGGGCGAGCGGGGGCGCACCTGCGGCCAGCTTCGGCTGTTCGCCAAAGTGGTTCGCGCCGGCGAGTGGCTCGATGTGCGCATTGACCCCGCGCTACCCGACCGCGAACCGATGCCGCGTGTCGACCTGCGCCAACGGCATATCGCCCTGGGCCCGGTGGCGGTGTTTGGCGCCAGCAACTTCCCACTGGCCTTTAGCGTGGCCGGTGGCGATACCGCTTCAGCGCTGGCCGCTGGCTGCCCGGTGGTCGTCAAGGGACACTCCGCCCATCCCGGCACCTCTGAGCTGGTGGGTCGCGCTATTCAGCGTGCCGTCGCCAAGTGCAAGCTGCCCGAAGGGGTCTTTTCGCTGCTGTTTGGTTCCGGCAAGGAAATCGGCCAGGCGCTGGTCGCCGACCCGCGCATCCAGGCGGTGGGCTTCACCGGCTCGCGCAGCGGCGGTACGGCGCTCATGGCCACCGCCCAGGCGCGGCCGCAGCCGATCCCGGTGTATGCCGAGATGAGCTCCATCAACCCGGTGTTTCTGTTGCCGGAAGCCCTCAAGGCACGCGGCAAGGCGATCGCCGAGGGATTTGTCGGCTCGCTCAACATGGGGGCCGGGCAGTTTTGCACCAATCCCGGCTTGGTCATTGGGCTGAAGGGCGCCGAACTGGATGCCTTTGTTGAAGCAGCCGGTGAAGGGGTCAAGGGCAGCGCTGCCCAGACCATGCTCACCCCGGGCATTCACGACGCCTACCAGCAGGGCGTTGATCGGCTGGCCAGCCATGCCAAGGTCACCGAGGTCGCGCGCGGCCAGACAGGTGAGTCGGCCAACCCTTGCCAAGCGGGGCTGTTCGTCGCAAGCGCGGCCGACTTCCTGGCCGATGAGGCCCTGCAAGCTGAAGTGTTCGGCGCCAGCTCGCTGGTCATCGAATGCGCCGATGTCGACGAGATGCAGCGTGTCGCCGCCCAGATCGAAGGCCAGCTAACCATTACCCTGCAGATGGACGACGGTGACTTGGCGACGGCCAAACAGCTGCTGCCCACGCTGGAACGCAAGGCGGGGCGAATTCTGGCTAACGGCTGGCCCACCGGCGTGGAAGTCTGCCATGCCATGGTGCATGGCGGCCCCTACCCGGCGACGTCGGATTCGCGCACGACCTCGGTGGGCAGCGCGGCGATTTTCCGCTTCCTGCGCCCGGTGTGCTACCAGGCGCTGCCGGAAGGGCTGCTGCCCGAGGCCATTCGCGACGGCAACCCTTGTGGCGTATCACGCCTGGTCGATGGCAAGCGCGAGTAAACCCGCGCTACTCGATAAAGGCGTCGGTGGTTTCGCGATGACCGTATAGAAACGCATCGGCGACCTGGCGCAGCGGGGCAACATCCACCTCGCTGCGCTGGTTTGCGATCAACTCGGCAAAGCGCGCATACAACCCTTGATATTCGCGCTCTTCCTCTTCAATGATCAGGTCGTCATCGATCATCAAACGACAGCCACCCTGAGTGAGACGCAGACGGCTGCCATCGCTGTCGATATACATATCCCAGGTGGGCGGCCCGCTCTGACGAAAGTCGAAATCAGCCTCGATCGCCGCGCCCTCGGGATCGGTGAACGATAGCTCGGCGGCAATCGGCGTTTGCGCATTGCTTGGCACCAACAGCCGCGCCTGTTGCAGGAAAAACGGCTGCGGCAGAATGGCGGTCGCAATCGACAGCGCGTTAATACCCGGATCGAAAACGCCCATCCCACCGGGCTGCCAGATCCACGCCTGCCCTGGATGCCATACCCGCACGTCCTCTTTCCATTCAATCTCTACCCGCTGAACCTGCCGCTCGGCTAGCCACTGCTGGGCCTTGGCCACGCCGGGAGCAAACCGCGAGTGCCAGGCGGCAAACAGGCTGACGCCCTGCTCGTTGGCACAGGCAATCAAGTCCTCCACTTCGCTCAGCGTCGCCCCCGGCGGCTTTTCCAGCAGCACGTGCTTGCCGCGCAGCAGTGCCGCCCGCGCCTGGGCGTAACGCAGGTGCGTCGGCGTGCAGATCGATACCGCAGTGATCTCAGGGTAGGCATCAAGCATCGCCTCCAGGCCCTGATAAGCGGGCAGGTCCGGCAGCGAGGCGAAGGGATCCGCCGTGGCGGTAAGCGCGCAGCTCGGTGTGGCGGCGATGGCCGGGAGGTGCTGGTCGCGGACAATCTTGCCCACGCCTACCAGGCCAAGGTTGAAGTCAGACATACGCTTGCCTTTGTTATTTGCCATTGAAAACAGGGTTCAGAGGTCGCTGTGGGGCAGTTCGACGCCGCGCCCTAGTGAACTGACGCTGTGCTCAAGCCCCAACGCGGCGGCGGTGCCCGCCAAAACCGCTTGGGACGCTAAAAACGCCTCCCGAGGGCGACGTAGCCGAATGCTCTCCATCAGCTGGCGGTGGCGCTCAAGGCTCTCTTCAGGATCCGGGGCGTTCTCGTTGGACATGGAGATCAGCATATAGATGGAGGGCCGCAGGATATGCGATAGCTGCGCCCAGACAATATTGTGGGTTGCCTTGAAAATCGCTTCGTGAAAGGCGACATCGCACTCGCTGTGCAGCCGCCGTTCCTCTTCGCAGGTGGCGTTGCGCAGATTCTGCCCCAGGCCTTCGAATGCCTCTTCGATGGCGACCAGATCCCGTGCCTTGGCCCGCTTGGCCGCGGTCATCGCTACATAGGGCTCGACGTCCAGGCGAAAGGCAAGAATTTCGCGTTGAATATCCGGGTTGGGCGCCGCATAACGGGTCAACCAGTCGGTCACCTGGGCGTCGAGAATATGCCATTCGGAGTATTCACGCACCTTGGAACCATGGCCGGAAATCCGCTCGATAATCCCGGCATCGACCAACTGGCGCAGGTCGCTGCGCACCGCAGAGCGATTGATGGCAAAGCGTTCGCATAGATCCATTTCACGGGGCACGAGATCGCCGGGGTGATAACGCCCGCCGAAGATTTCCTCGGCGAGATGTTCGGCGATACTGGGGCGAGCTACTGGCTTGCTGGGAGATGACGTCACTGCGAGAAGACCCTATGTCGATTCCTGTCAATCATAACGTATTTGACCGGTCTACTGTTACCGGCGGCGGCGCGCCGAGCAGTGCCCGCTGCCGCAGCTCCAGGCGCCGTTCATAAAGCCCCTTGGCCAGCAGCGTGCCCAGCACCAGGCCACCGCCCAGCAAGGCCACGGGCGCGGGCTGTTCACCAAGAATCCACCAGGCCAGCAGCGTGCCCACCACCACTTCCAGCAGTATCAGCAGCCCCACCTCAGCGGACGGCAGGTATAGCGGCCCACGCTGCAGCAGCGTCACGCCACAGGGCACGATGATCAGGCAGAGCACCACCACCACGGCAAGCTGATTGATGGCGGGCAGGGACGGCTCGCTCCCCGCCAGCCAGAAAAGCCCGGCGACGCTGCCCACCACCAGGCCGTTAAACACCAGCATGGGGCTCATATCCACGCCGGGGCGCGTACGGCAGAGGGTAAAATTAATCGCCAGTGTGGTCGCCGCCATCAAGGCAAAGGCGTTACCCAACCAGGAGCCTTCGCCTGCATCGTCTAGCGCGATCATCGCAATGCCCGCCATACACAGACAGATCGCCAGCCAGGTGCGCCTGGGCAAACGCTCCTTGAGGATGATCCAGGAGAGCACGGCAGCGATCAGCGGTGAGCTGGCGAGTATCATCAACACGTTGCCTGCCTTGGTGTACTGATTGCCCAGCACGAAACCACAGGTGGTCAGGCTGAACAGCAGCGCCACGGCGATGCCCGTCCAGCCGCAGCGACGATAGGCCGCCAGGGTGCCGCGTCCATAGCGCAGCAGGGCGATGAGCAGAAAACCCAAGCCGGATAGATAACCACGCCACATCAGGATTTCCGCATCGGGCAGATCGGCCACCTTGATCAACAGGGCATCCGGCGCCATGATCAGCGCGCCGCCGGCGGTCAACAGCAGCCCCTGCTGACGATGCGACAAGGCGTGCCATCGACTCATTTAATGGTTATCCCTGGGCGGATGCTGGCGGGCCACATTGCGGTACTTGACGGCGGGCGCCAGGGTCATGCCGCGATCCAGTGGCTCGACCATACTGCGCTGGATCTCCTGCCAGGGCGTCTGGTGGCCGGGGTAGCGGTAGCCGCCCTGCTGGGCAAACCGCTCGCGGCGCGCTTCCAGCTCACTCGTTTCGATCAGAAGCTGCACCTCGCCACGCTTGAGGTCAACGCGTAGCCAGTCGCCACTTTCCAACAGCGCCAAGCCGCCACCGGTGGCGGCTTCCGGGGAGGCATTAAGAATCGACGGCGAGCCGGAAGTACCCGACTGACGGCCATCGCCCAGGCATGGCAGCGACTCGATGCCCTGCTTGATCAGCGCCTCCGGGGGTTGCATATTGACCACTTCGGCACCGCCAGGGTGGCCTACCGGCCCGGCCCCGCGCATTACCAGAATGGTGCGCGCGTCGATGCTCAATGCCGGGTCGTCGATACGTGCGTGATAATCCTCCGAACCATCGAATACCACCACTTTGCCTTCAAAGGCGTCCGGGTCGTTGGGGTCATTCAGGAAGCGCTCGCGGAAGTCCCGGGAGATCACGCTGGTTTTCATCAGCGCCGAGTCGAACAGGTTGCCCTTGAGATTGAGAAAGCCCGCGTGGTTCACCAATGGATCGCTGTAACGACAGATCACATCGACGTCCTGGATTTCACGGCCCTGTACATTCTCGCCCATCGAGCGGCCATTGACCGTCAGCGCATCGCCGTGCAGCTTACCCGCTGTTTGTAGCTCGTGGAGAATCGCGGGCACGCCTCCAGCACGGTAGAACTCTTCGCACAGGAAGGCCCCCGCCGGCATGACGTTGGCCAGCAGCGGGATTTCATGGCCCAGCCGCTGCCAGTCGTCGTTATCCAGCTCAATGCCCGCATGGCGGGCAATCGCATTGATATGTACCGGCGCGTTGGAGGAACCACCCAAGGCCGAGCACGCCACAATGGCGTTCTCAAACGCCTCCCGGGTCAGGATATCCAGCGGGCGCAGGTCTTCCCAGACCATATCGACAATCCGCGTGCCGGTATCAAAAGCCACCATCGCGCGCTCTTTATAGGGCGCGGGTATCACCGCTGAACCCGGCAGGCTCATGCCCAGCACTTCGGCCATGGAGTTCATTGTGGACGCCGTGCCCATGGTATTGCAGTGACCAATCGACGGCGCAGAATCGCTGGCGCGGGAGAGAAACTCCGCGTAGTCGATATCTCCCGCCGCCAGGCGCTTGCGCAGCTCCCAGATGATGGTGCCCGAGCCTACCCGCTCGGCGCCGCGCCAGCCGTTGAGCATCGGCCCGCCGGACAGCACGATGGCAGGAATATTCACCGTTGCCGCCGCCATTAGCGCGGCGGGGGTGGTCTTGTCGCAGCCGGTGGTGAGTACCACGCCATCCAACGGATAGCCGTGCAGCACTTCAACGATGCCTAGATACGCGAGATTACGATCCAGCGCGGCGGTAGGACGCCGCACGTTCTCGTGAATCGGGTGCATGGGGAATTCAAAGGGCACGCCGCCCGCCGCACGAATACCGTCTTTTACACGCATGACCAAGTCGATGTGGTGGCGGTTGCAGGGGGTCAAGTCGGAGCCCGACTGGCAGATGCCGATAATCGGCTTGCCGCTGGTCAGCTCATCCAGCGTGATCCCGTAATTAAGGTAGCGCTCGATGCACAGCGCCGTGGTGCCCGGGTGGTCGGGGTTATCGAACCAGTAGCGTGATCGCAGCTGGTCTGGCGCTATTCGCCTGAACTTGGCCATGGTGTCGCTCCACCCTTAAAACACGGTTAAAAGAAAATTACCACGAAGGTACGCTGTCTTGATCGCGTCGTCGACACATACAAAAGTATATGTTGAACATACTTGCAAAGCGTTAGACATTTAGCGAACGGCTAGGGTGCCGACACTTTACATAAACCACGCCGAGCCCCGCCGGGAAGGTGCTTTCACCTTCTCGCCGACCGGCACCTGGCGAGAGCGCAAATGCTATGAACCCCCCCACGCAACCTCTATCCTCGACGGACGCGCTTCCCCACCACGCTCTTCTTCCTGAACCAGATAACGCCTTGCTTGTCGGCCGCGTTTGGCAAGATGCGACGGGGCCGTCGCTGGTGACGGTGAAAAACGGCCAGGTCATCGACATTACCGCGTTTGGCCCCACCATGGCAGACCTGCTGGAGCGCGACGACGCCCAGGATGTCGTGCGTCGGGCGGAAGGCCCCACGCTGGGCAGCATCGAAACGCTGCTGGCAAACTCCCAGCACCCCAAGCACCCAGCGCCCTACCTGCTGGCCCCTTGCGATGTGCAGGCCGTTAAAGCCTGCGGCGTTACCTTTGCCGTCAGCCTGCTGGAACGGGTCATCGAGGAGCAGGCAGGCGGCGATTCGGCCCGGGCGGCCGAGCTGCGCGACGACTTGCAGGCGCTAATCGGCAAAGATCTTTCCAAGATAAAGCCGGGCTCTGACGAGGCGATGTCGCTTAAAAAAGCCCTGCAGGCGCGCGGCGGCTGGTCTCAGTACATGGAAGTCGGGATCGGCCCGGATGCGGAGGTATTTACCAAGGCCCAGCCGCTCTCATCGGTAGGCTTCGGCACCCCGGTGGGCCTGCACCCGTCCTCGCAGTGGAATAACCCCGAGCCGGAAATTGTCCTGGCGGTGGACAGCCGTGGTCAGGTGCGCGGCGCCACCCTGGGCAACGACGTCAACCTGCGCGACGTGGAAGGGCGTAGCGCCCTGCTGCTCGGCAAGGCAAAAGACAACAACGCCTCCTGCTCCATGGGCCCCTTCATTCGGCTGTTCGATGACCACTTCGATATCGACAGCGTGCGCAGCTGCCAGGTATCACTGCGCATTGAGGGTGAGGATGACGACTTCCTGCTCCAGGGCGAGAGCGATATGCGCGAAATCAGCCGCGACCCGTTGGACCTGGTCAACCAGACCATCGGCGACCATCACCAATACCCCGATGGCTTCATGCTGTTCCTGGGCACCATGTTTTCGCCGATTCAGGATCGTGACGGCGAAGGTCAAGGCTTCACCCACCACCTGGGTGACCGCGTCATCATTGCGACGCCAGCGCTCGGCGCGCTGGTCAACCCGGTGGGCAGAAGCGATCAATTACCGCCATGGACCTACGGTATTCGCGAACTGATGCGCCACCTCCAGCGGCGCTTCCCCTGAGGTCACCCGATGACAGACACCACTACCCTTCTCAATGACCTGACCCACCTGCTCGGCGAGCGCGGGTTAGTCCGTGAGCCCGAGGCCATGGCGCGCTACACAAGCGACTGGGCGGGGGATTCGCTGGGTATGCCTCTGGCGGTGGCCCGCCCGGCAACTACTGCGGACGTCGCCGAGGTCGCAAAACGCTGCTATGAACAGGACATCGCCATGACGCCCCAGGGCGGCCATAGCGGCCTGGTGGCAGGCGCCCTGCCTGCCGCAAGCGGCCAGGAGCTGGTGATCAGCCTTGAGCGTTTGAATAGCGTGCGCGCCATTGACCCGGTCAACTTCACCATCACCGTAGACGCAGGCTGCATTCTTGAGAACGTCAAACTTGCCGCCGCGGAACATGACTGCGACTTCCCGCTCTCACTGGGCGCCCAGGGCAGCTGTCAGATTGGTGGCAATATCGCCACCAATGCCGGCGGCCTTAACGTGCTGCGTTACGGCATGATGCGCGAGCTGGTGCTCGGGCTTGAAGTGGTACTCCCCGACGGCCGCGTCTGGGAAGGCCTTGACGCCCTACATAAGGACAACCGCGGTTACGACCTTCAACAGCTGTTTCTGGGTAGCGAGGGCACGCTGGGTATCGTCACCGGCGCGGTGCTTAAACTCTCCCCACGCCTTACCCAAAACCGCACCGCGCTGCTCGGCCTGCCATCGGTACAGGCGGTGATCGATCTGTACGGTCTGGCGCGTCGCGACTGTTGCGACCTGCTGACCGCCTTCGAGCTGATCCCCCGCCGCTGCATCGAGCTGGCCATCGAAGCCACACCTGAGCTGCGCGACCCACTGGAAAGCGCCTATCCCTGGTATGTGTTGATGGAAGTCGCCGCCACAGGCCCGATAGACCTGAGCGCTATGCTTGAACAGCTGCTTGAAAAAGGCATGGAGCGGGAGTGGGTACTTGATGGCGCCCTGGCATCTAGCGATACCCAATCCGCCCAGCTCTGGCAGTTCCGCGAGAGCATGCTGGAAGGCCAGCGACGGCGCGGTGAGCACCTGCGCACCGATATTTCCGTGCCCATCTCGGCACTTCCCGACTTCGTTACCCAGGCGAGCGAAACCGTGATGGCCGCTTCGCCCGAGTGCGAGATCATTGCCTACGGGCATGTCGGCGACGGCAACCTGCACTTCAATATCCTGCCGCCCATGGCCATGGCCGACAGTGAGAAAAAAGCCCACCTCCACGACCTTGAAGAACGACTGTTTGACGTGCTCGACGACTTCCATGGCAGCATCAGCGCCGAACACGGCATTGGTCGAACCAAGCAAGCGCCCTATCTGGCGCGCTTATCGCCACTTGAGCGGGAGTTGGTCCAGGGCGTTAAAACTTTGTTCGACCCCAAGGGATTGATGAACCCAGGCAGGATTTTGCCGGCAGGTGACTAGCAAGCGGCCCGCCTGACATTGTCAGCGGGCACTTTAGGTAAGAGCTAGGCAGGCCCCACCACATGCTTCACTTCCAGGTACGCACTGAGCCCCCAGGGGCCGAGTTCGCGGCCGATGCCGCTGCGCTTGAAGCCGCCCCAGCCGGTTTCGGGGAGCACCAACTGCTCGCTGTTGTACCAGATGCTACCGGCTTTGAGCTTGCGGCCGATGCGTTTGGCGCGCTCGGGGTCGCCGCTGATGACGGTGGCCGCCAGGCCGTAGTCGCTGTCGTTGGCAAGTTGGATGGCTTCAGCTTCGTTTGCCACGCTACGTGCACAGAGTACAGGGCCAAAAATTTCTTCTTTCCACAGGCAACTATCCACCGGCACATCGCGGTAGAGGGTTGGCGCCAGGAAGTAGCCCTTCGCTGGCAGCGTGCGGTGCCGCCCGTCGCGTACTGCCTTCAGGCCTTCCTGTTCGGCCAGATTCAGATAGCCCTGAACCGCGTCGCGCTGCTTGGCGCTGGTCATCGGGCCTAAGTCGATGCCTTCCGCCAGCGGGTCGCCCAATGTCAGCGCATCCATACATTCGGCAAGGGCAGCGTAGAGTGCTTCCGCTATATCTTCGTGCACCAATAAACGCGAGGTCGCGGAACAGATTTGCCCGGCGTTGAAGTAGATACCCGCCATCACCCAGTCGGCGGCCTGAGCGGGGTCGGCGTCTTCCATCACTAAAATGGGGGATTTACCGCCCAGTTCCAGCGATACGTTAGCAGAGCGGTTGGCTGCGGCTTTCATCACCGCTTCGCCCACCTGATTACTGCCCGTAAAGGAGACTTTATCCACACCGGGATGGCGGGTTAGCGGCGCGCCGATGCCTTCGCCGTCGCCATTGAGAAGATTCAGCACGCCCGCAGGCAGACCGATCTCAAGGGCAATCTCTGCCTGCACCCGCTCGGGGAGCGGCGTGACTTCCGACGGTTTGAGCACGGCGGTACAGCCCGCGGCCAACGCGGGGGCCAGCTTCCAGGCGCTGGTCACCAGCGGGAAGTTCCACGGGGCAATCAGCCCTACCACGCCGACAGGGTCGTGGTAACAGCGGGCTTCAACACCCTCCATTTCCACGCTGACCAACTCGCCCTGGCGGGCATCCAGCGCCCTGGCCTGCCCGGCGTAGTAGCGATAGCAGGCAATGGCGTCGTCAAGATCGATCCCCGCTTCTGCCAGCGGCTTACCGTTGTTGGTGGCCGAAAGCGCCATGAGCGCTTCCCGACGGGCTTCCAGTGCATCGGCAAACCCGTCAAGGTATTTTGCCCGTGCGGTTCCGCCCAGCGCCTGCCAGACGGGCTGCGCCAGCTTTGCGGCGTTGACGGCGGCGTCGACATCCGCGGCGTCACCTGCCGTAACCTGGGCAATCCGCTCTTCGCGGTAGGGGTTCATCACGTCGAGCAGGCGGGTGCTCGCCGAGGGCACCCATTGGTTGTTGATGAATTGGTGGTCAACAACCGAAGGGTAATCGGTCTGGGAGGTCATGGGCATTGTCGAGGCTCCTTTAGAGGTCGTGTTGGCGAAGCCAATCATCGATGAGCGTTGTGAGATGCTGGCCGCTAAAGCTGGGGAAATGGCCGCCGTGGACGGTGCGGACGGGCAGCTTGCGCAGCCGCCGCATGCTGGCAGCGTAGTCGCTAAGATCGCTGTGCCAGAGGTCTTCAATAAGCGGGCCATCGTAAATCAGATCGCCCGAGATCAGCGTCTGGGTGGCCGCCTCCCACAGGGCGATGCCGCCGGGGGAGTGGCCCGGCGTATGGATCACCTCCCACTGCCGGTTCCCCAAGTCCAGTATTTCGCCATCCGCCAGCGGGCACACCTGCTGCGGTGCCGTGATGCGGTAGCGGCTGTGCGAATAAGGCTTGGCAGGGAGCGCCTCAAACATGTCATCGCTGAGAAACTGGTCGGCCAGGGTGCGCGTGTTGTCGGGTGAGGCCAGGATGTCCGCCTCAGCGGCATGCACATGGCAACAGCCAAACTCGTGGGCGGCGCCGATATGGTCAAAGTGCGTGTGGCTGGCCACCGCCAGCAGGTCACGCTCGGCAAGTTGCGCTACGTGCTGACGTAGCGGCACCGCGCCCAGGCCAAAGTCCACGACCATGCCCCGCTTGCTGCCCTGGACATGCCAGATATTGCAGCGATAAAACGGCTTGATCCACGGCTCGTCGATCAGGGTGATACCGTCCGCCTTGGGGGCGGTACGGTACCACTGCTGTGCATTGATGCGCTCAAGGCTCATGCGGGCACCCGCTTGGCGAGGGCAACCTTGCTGACCACAAAATAGAGCGCACCGGTAATCACGAAAACCGGCAGCGACGCGCCAAAATCAAGCGGTGCGACCCAGTTCCAGTAGTAAGCCAGTAACGCCCCGACCGCGTAACTGCCCAGCGCCAGCCAGTTGAAGGCGGGAAGGCTATGTTCCGCCTGGATCAGCTGTGCCGAGGTATAGCGCTGGCGGCCCAGCAGGTAGTAATCGACGATCATCAGTGAAAAGGCGGGAATAAAGACGCTGCCAATGATTAGTAGAAAGGTCTGGAACTGATCGAGAATGCCGGGGATGAGCGCACCGATCACGGACATGACGCCAATAATCAACGCCGGTTTCCAGAACGGCACCTTCGGGCGCACGCTCATGAACGAAAGCGTGGCGCTATAGACGCACATCACGTTGGTGGTCAGTACCGAGAAGAAAATCACCAGAGCGGCGGGCAGGCCGAAACCGAAGCCGCTAAGCAGGGTCGTCGGGTCGTAGGTTGGCGCCATACCCACGCTGATCGACAGCGCTGATACCGTGGCGCCCAGCCCCATCGCTACCAGCGTTGCCACCACGTAGCCGCCCCAAGTGCCCACCACAGCGGCTTTTAGCGAGCGGCAGTGGCGGTTGTAATCCGCCGCCAATGGAATCCAGGAAAACGCCGTCGCGACCACGATATCGAACACCACGCCGCCACCCAGAACGCCTTCGGGCTCCAACTGGGTGATGCTCGGCAGGTCATAATGGCGATTGAGCGCGAACAGCACCACCGCCGAGAGCCCTAACATCAGCAAGGCCGCTATCTTCTCGACTTTCTCGATCCCCAGGTGACCACGCAGGGCAATCAGCACCACCAGGGATTCACAGATAACCGTGAAGAGCGCGACATTGGAGTAACCGGTCAGGCTTTCCACGGCGTAGTCCAGACTCATGCCGGCGAGCAGCGCCTGGATCCAGCTCCACGCTATCAGCGCCAATAGATTCACCCAGGCGGGGAAATTAGCGCCTTTTCTACCAAAGGTGCCCCGCGCCAGCACCATGGTGGTCATGCCGGTTTGCTGGCCCATCACCCCGATCAATACCAGCGGGATGATGCCGATCGCCGAACCAATCAAGATCAGCAGCATGGCATGTTGGAAGGTCAGGTCAGGGACTAAAAACATGCCGGTCAGGATGGTGGTGACCACCACGTTGGCGCCGAGCCACAGGGCAAAGGTTCCCGGCAGCCCAAGGCTGTGTTCAACGTCGTCGGCAGACAGGGTGTCCTGGCCGAGCACTTGATTATTCTTCATTGTTATCTCCTGTTGATATCAGGCTTTTCTGCCAGGCAGCGGCATCAATTTCGATCAGTACTGGTCCGGTCGCTTCGCGGTTGGCGAGCGCGCTGGCGAGTTCGGCGGGGCTTTCCACCAAGGCGCCAGGGCAGCCAAAGCTTTCGGCTAGGGTGAGGAAGTTGGGCGCCTGAATATCCACGCCCAGGCGCGCCACACCGTTGGCATCCATATAGCGGCGAATCTCCTCAAAACCGGCGTTGTGCCAGAGCACAATCACCACCGGCAGACGCGCTTCTACGGCGGTGGCGATTTCCGAGAGCGTAAACATCACTCCTCCATCGCCTACCAGCGCTACCACCGGTAGATCCGCTCGCGCCAGCTGTGCGCCCAGCGCCGCCGGCAGCCCATAACCCAAGGTGCCGTAACCCGTCGAGGCATTGAAGTAACGCCTGGGCGCGGGCTGGCTGACCAGGTGGTTACCGGCATACACCGGCGCGGTGGAGTCGCCCACCAGAATGGCCTCGGGCAGATGCTCGGCAAGCGTTGCATACAGCGGCACAAAGTCGCTGAAGGCCGGGTCGTTGTGAAGGTTTAGCGCCCTCAATGCGGACGCGGTTCGCGCCTTGCCGTGGCGGTTTAGTGGCTCGGGGAAGTGCTTAAGCAGCAGTTCAAGGCTACGCCCGGCATCGCCCACCAGTCCCAACGTTACGCGCTGGTTGCGCACCAGCTGCTCTGGGTCGAGATCAATACGAATCAGCGTGCCACTGAGATGAAAGCCACCATCAAACACAACGTCGTAGTCGGTCTCGCCAAGCTCGGTGCCGACGGCCAGAACCACATCCGCATTGACCGCCAGTTCACGCACCGCGGGTAGCGCGGCGTTAGCACCCAGATCCAGCGGATGGTCACGGCCCAGCAGGCCTTTGGCATTGATGGTCGTGACCGTGGGCGCATCCAGCTGTTCTACCAGTGCTCGCGCCGCCTCTGGCGCTGCCACGCAGCCACCGCCCAACAGTACCAAGGGTTGCTTCGCTGCATGCAACAAACGGGCGGCTTCGGCAAGCCCTTCCGGGTCGGGAGCAGCACGATAGAGCGTAGGTGCCTGCCAACTGGCCGGTTCATTTACCGGCGCATTAAACAGGTCGATGGGGATTTCGATGTGCACCGGGCCCGGCCGCGCGCCGTTGAACACGGCAAAGGCGCGGGCCAGCACCTCGGGTAGCGTATTGGCGTCCAGCAGCGTATGGCTGAACCGCGCAACGCCGCTGATCATCTGCTGCTGGCTGGGCAGCTCGTGGAGCCGCCCTTGGCCCATACCCAGGGTATCGCGACGGTTCACGCTGGAGATCACCAGCATGGGGATCGAGTCCGCCAGGGCTTGGCCCATGGCGGTGGCCATATTGGTCATTCCTGGCCCGGTGATAATCAGGCACACCCCCGGCTGGCCGCTGGCCCGGGCATAGCCGTCGGCCATAAACCCCGCCCCCTGCTCATGGCGCGGTGTGACATGCTGTACATCGCTGCCTTCCAGCCCGCGATACAGCTCCACGGTATGCACGCCGGGAATGCCGAACAGTGTGCTGACACCGTAGGTATCGCGCAGCAAACGGATCAGCAGCTCGGCACAGGTCAGGGGTGCTGGATAGGTGGATTGATTGCTCGTTACGCTAGTGTTCATTGCAGGCCCCTTAGAAGAAAAACGTATGGGCCATAAAGGCAATGATCGGCAGCGTAATGGCGGTCCGCAGCAGGAAGATCGCCACCAGTTCCCAGAGCTTGATCGGGATCTTCGACTTGAGCAGCAGCGCGCCGATTTCCGACATATAGATCAACTGAGTGAGCGACAGGCAGGCAATCACAAAGCGGGTGAGCTCGCTTTCGATATTGGTCGCCAGTACCGCCGGCAGAAACATGTCGGCAAAGCCCACCAGCGTCGCGGGCGCTGCCGCTTCCGCCTCGGGAATTCGCAGCAGCTCCAGCACCGGGACCATGGGATAGGAAAGCCATGTAAATAGCGGGGTAAATTCGGCGAGAATCAGCGCGACCGTGCCAATGGCAAACACCAGTGGCAGCAGGGCGAGGAAAATATCCATGACGTTCAGCAGCGCCAGCTTTGCCAGCTCCCTTGGCCCCGGCGCACCGGCGGCGCGACGCGTGGCTTGCAGCAAGCTGTAACGCAACAGACCTATTTTAGCGGTGGGTTTTTCGCTGATCTGGCACCCTACCGGCTCATAGTAGTCATTGGCTTTGCGCGACAGTGGCGGCAAACGCGGCACGATCACCGCGGCTATCAACCCCGCCACGACCACCGTGAAATAAAACTGCACAAACAGGTGGTTAATATCCACAAAGCTGGTCACGAGCAGCGCAAAGGCAATCGAGACCACCGAAAAGTTGGAGGCAATCACCGAGGCTTCGCGGCCGTTATAGTAGCCCTGCTCATACTGTTGCGTGGTAATCAGTACGCCGACGGTACCCGACCCCATCCACGACGCGGTGGCATCGATGGCGCTGCGTCCCGGCAGATTAAAGATCACCCGGAACGGCTTGCGCACCAGGCTGCCGATAAACTCCATAAAGCCGAATTCCACCAGAAACGGCAGTAGCAGCGCGGCAAAAAAGAAGAAGGTCAGCAGCACCGGCGCCAGGTCGTTGAGCATCACCCCACCGGTAAACGATGCGGTGACGAATTCGGGGCCCACCTGAAAAAACGTCATCAAGGCAAACAGTGCGCCCAGAATGCGCATACCCAACCATACCGGCCCGACGTGAAACATTTCATACAGCACGCCCGACTCTGCCCACCGGGGGTTGGCCAGCTTGGCATAAAGCGTGGCCACGACCGAGAAGCACAAAACCACCGTAGCGATCGCAGGCAAGGCCGCACCCAGCAGGGTTTGCAATCCATCGGCCATCAGGCCCATGCCGATGTTAATGGTGTCGCCCACTTGAAAGGGCACCAAGAACAACAGCACCCCGATCAAGGAGGGAATTAAGAATTTGATGAGATGACGCCGTTGGATCGGCTCATCGGCGCTTGGCTCGTCTAGCTGCACATGCGAGGACATGGGTTCACCTGTATTGAAGGTTTATTGGAGGTGAGCTGGCGATTTCTGAAGCGGCGGCCAGCACCGCTTCTTACCTTGTCTATTTATGGATCGCGCCTTGTTACACCGGCGCTTTGTAATGCCATCATCTGATTAACTGCCGCGTTTCACGCCCGGCAGTACACAGAGCATTTCATACAACAACGTGGCCCCCATTAGCGCGGTGTTGCCGCTGGGGTCGTAGGGTGGCGACACTTCCACCAGATCGCCGCCGACAATGTTCAGGCCTGCCGCACCACGAACGATTTCCAGGCCCTGGGAAGACGTCAGGCCGCCCATTTCCACCGTGCCCGTACCGGGGGCAACCGAGGGATCCAGGGCGTCGATATCAAAGCTGATGTACACCGGGATATCGCCCATCTGCTCGCGCACTTCCTTCATCAACGGCGCCAGCGAGCGGTACCAGCAATCCTCCGCCTGAACGACACGAAAGCCCTGCTCACGACACCAGTCGAAATCTTCCGCGGCGTATCCCGTCCCCCGCAGGCCTATCTGCACAACCTTGTTGGCGGCCAGCAGCCCCTCTTCCTGGGCACGACGAAACGGCGTGCCATGGGCAATCGGCTCGCCAAACATGTGCTCGTTCACATCGGCGTGGGCATCGACGTGGATCAGCCCTACCGGGCCATGTTTCTTGGCGATGGACCGCAGTATCGGCAGAGTGAGCGTATGTTCGCCGCCGAGCGATAGCGGAATACAGTCATGCTTGAGCACCTCGTCGTAAAACGCGGTAATGATGTCGACGCTTTTTGGCAGATGAAACGTATTGATGGGGACATCGCCAATGTCCGCCACCTGCAGGCTTTCGAAGGGCGCGGCGCGGGTCGCCATGTTATAGGGGCGCAGCATGCGCGACTCATCGCGGATCTGGCGCGGCCCAAGGCGTGTGCCCGGGCGGTTTGACGTGCCAATATCCATGGGAATGCCGATAAAGGCCGCATCCAGGCCCTCGGCGGTATCCTGGGTGGGCAGGCGCATCATGGTCGCGGGGCCGGCAAAGCGCGGCATGGAGTTGCCGCCCAGCGGCTGGTTAAACTGCGACATCGTCATCTCCTTGGATTTGTTTTCTTACTCGTCTCGTAACGGTGTTGCATAGACCATGCCAAGTCGCCGATGCCGATAAATCAGTGGTCGCGCCGGCCATTTGATGCAAAAATGACTCAAAAAACCCCGCAATCAATTCATAAATGAATCAGCAATTCACTTATGAATCACTGACCGAACGCCGCTGGCGATGGGTGACAGGCCATGAGCGAAATAGACAGGCGCGTACTGGAAACCATTGTGGAAACCGCCAACGACCACTTTTTCATCGTCGGAGGCGACGGCCGGGTGCTGGATGTCAGCCCCGGTGCCGAGGCCGTTTATGGCGTTTCCCGTGAAGAGCTGCTGTCCAGCACCGTTCAGCAGCTTCAGCAGGTGGGCGTTCTCAGGCCGTCGATCACCCTGGAGGTGATGCGCACCCGCCGCCCGGCCCAGCTGATGCAGGTGACTGGAACGGGTCGTCGGGTGATTGCCGAGGCCTATCCTGTCTTTGTGGAAGGCAAGCTTGAGCGCATCATCAGCCGGTCACGGGACTTAACCGACCTACAACTGCTTCAGGACGAATATGCGCTGCTGCAGAAACGCTTCAGCGACCACCTGAAGCGCAGCCAGGCAGCGCCGGATGCCGAGGAACAGGCACTGGACGACGCACTGGATGATCTTCGGGTAAGAAGCCATGTGATGCGCGAGGTTGCCTTGCTGCTCAAGCGCGTCGCGCCCTCGGACGCCAACGTACTGATGCTCGGGGAGTCAGGGGTGGGGAAAACCGCCTTTGCCAAGCAGCTACACCGCTGGAGCCAGCGCTGTGACGGCCCCTTTATCGACGTCAACTGTGGGGCGATCCCCGAAAATCTGTTTGAGTCCGAGATGTTTGGCTACCAGCCCGGCGCTTTCAGCGGTGCCGCGCGGCAGGGCAAGGCGGGGCTGTTGGAGCAGGCCGAAGGGGGCACGCTGTTTCTGGATGAAGTCGGCGAGCTGCCGCTGTTGATGCAAACCAAACTGCTCAAGGTGATCCAGGATGGCAGCCTGACCCGCCTGGGCGATACGCGCGCGCGTCGCGTCGATTTCCGCCTGGTGGTCGCCACCAATCAGGATCTCGGCAAACAGGTGGAAGCCGGCCGGTTTCGTCTGGATCTTTATTACCGTTTGAACGTGATTCCCATCACGTTACCGCCGTTGAGGGATCGACGCGAAGACATTCCCGACCTGGTCGATGCCTGCCTGGAGCGGCTAAACCAGCGCTACGGGCGACATAAGATTCTGGGCAACCAGGTATGGTCGACGCTGATGGGCAGCGAATGGCCCGGTAACGTGCGCGAGCTGGAAAACTGGCTGGAAAGAGCCTGGCTCTCGAGCCCCACCGACCAGATCGAAGCGCCCGCCTTTCAGCCCCACGCCGAACAGGACGCCGCCAGCATGCCGAGCGTTCACTCATCACCGGCAAGCTTACCGATAGCCCCTCAGGAAAGCCTCAAGCAGTATCTCGAACGGCTGGAACGCGAAACGCTATTGCAGCTAAGCACCTCGCTGCCCAGCACCTACGCCATCGCCGAACGGCTGGGCATCAGCCAGTCAAGCGTCGTCCGGCGGCTGCACCGCTACGGCATCAAAGTCGCCAAATGATTTATCGCTTGACACAGCGAACGTAATACCCCATCCATGTAAGTGTCACGCAATTGCAACACCTTCAACACAAGCTGGATCAATAACAACCAACAGCCGGTGATGAGTGTTATGGACCAATCGCGTATCCGCCTGGAACGCGTTACCAAACGTTGGGACGCGATACCCGCTGTCGATCGTATTTCCTTCGATGTCACGCCCGGGCAATTCGTCATTTTGCTGGGGCCGTCGGGCTGTGGAAAATCGACCACATTGCGCATGATTGCTGGCCTTGAAGAGGCCAGCGACGGGCGTATTCATATCGGTGATCGCGACGTTACCCGGTTGCCGCCTGGGGATCGTGGGCTGAGCATGGTGTTTCAGTCCTACGCACTATTCCCGCACCTGAGCGTGGCTGACAACATCGTGTTTGGTCTGCGCAGCCGCAAGGTGCCCAAGGCCGAGCAGCGCGAGCGGCTGGCCAAGGTCGCCGAACTCGTTGACCTCACCGACTATCTGAACCGCAAACCGGCCCAGCTTTCCGGTGGCCAGCGCCAGCGCGTGGCGCTGGCGCGCTCGGTGATCTCCGAACATCCGATCTGCCTGATGGACGAGCCGCTATCCAACCTTGATGCCCGGCTGCGCAGCGATATGCGCAGGGAAATCAAGGCGTTGCAAAGCCGTCTGAACATGACGGTGATCTACGTCACCCATGACCAGGTCGAGGCCATGAGCATGGGCGACCGTGTGATTCTGATGCAGCACGGCAAGATCGTGCAGGACGGCACCCCTGACGAGCTTTACAACCGCCCGGCCAGCGCCTTCGCCGCCAGCTTTATCGGCAGCCCGGCCATGAACCTGCTGCCGCTTGTGCCAGGCGAACATGGTGCCGTGATTGAAAGCGAACCCGACACAACGGTAGCCCCGCTGGAAGCCGCCAACGGTCAGTTGGGCATCCGCCCGGAAGATATCGAGCTACGCCCTGCATCAGCCTCCGGGGTACCGGCAAAGGTGCTGAGCGACGAATATCTGGGCGCCGATACCATCGCCCACCTGGCGGTCGGCGACCATACCCTGCGGATCCGACTGCGCGGCCGCCATGCGATTACCGGCCAGCACTGCCGGATCGGCTGGCCTGCGTCCGCCGCGCACCTCTTCGCCGAGGACGGCCTGCGTCGTGACGACCTGACCGCTTACTCACTAATGCCCACTGCTCCGCCGGAAAGCGAGTTACCCATCGGTTCATCGCAAGACGAAACCCGCCACTCCCAGCTCCAATCCCAACGTTGAGGTGTTCCCCATGCGTGCCCGTATCCCCTTTGCTCTTTCTGCCCTAACCGCTGGCCTGCTCAGCGCCGGTCAGGTCGCCGCCAACGACCCGGTCGAATTGACCATGTACTACCCGGTCGCCGTCGGCGGTGCGTTAACCGATGTGGTCGACGACTTGGTAGCAGATTTCGAAAATGAGCATCCTGATATCGACGTGGAAGCCATCTACGCCGGCAACTACGACGACACCCGCGTGAGGGCGATGTCGGCGATGGAAGCGGGTGATACGCCGCAGTTGTCGGTGATGTTCTCCATCGACCTCTACGAACTGCTGGAGCAAGATGCCATTGTGGCCTTCGACGACCTTGTCGAAAGCGACGCAGAACGCGAATGGCTCAACAGCTTCTACCCCGGCCTGATGGAAAACGGCCGACTGGACGGCAAGACCTACGGCATTCCCTTCCAGCGCTCCACCATCGTGCTGTTCTGGAACAAGGACGCCTTTGAAGCCGCCGGACTCGACCCTGAGACGCCCCCCGAAAACTGGGAACAGATGGCCGAAATGGCCGCCACCGTGCGCGAGGCTTCCGATGGCGAACAGTGGGGCGTCATGGTGCCCTCCACCGGTTATCCCTATTGGATGTTCCAGGCCTTCGCCTTCCAGAACGGCCACCGGCTGATGAGCGAAGACGGTACCGAGGTCTATTTTGATGACCCTGCCGCCATTGAAGCGCTTGAATACTGGGTATCGCTGGCCGATGAGCACGATGCCATGCCTGACGACACCATTGAATGGGGCACGCTGCGCCAGAACTTTATCGAAGAGTCCACCGCGATGATGTGGCACACCACCGGCAACCTGAGCGCCGTGCGTAGCGACGCCGATTTTGATTTCGGCGTCGCCATGCTGCCCATGAAAACCCAGCGCGGCAGCCCCACCGGCGGTGGCAACTTCTACGTCTTCAAGGATACGACGGAAGAAGAACAGCGCGCGGCCATGACCTTCATCCGCTGGATGACCGCCCCTGAACGCGCCGCTGCCTGGTCGATCGAGACCGGCTACATGGGCGTCAGCCCCGCTGCCTACGAGACCGAGGCGCTGCGCGATTATGTTAAAGACTTCGCCCCCGCCGCCGTCGCCCGGGATCAGCTGGAGCACAGCACGGCGGAGCTCTCCACTTACCAGGGTGGCCGCGTGCGCCGCGCCCTGGACAACGCCGTGCAAGCCGCCCTGACCGGACAGATGAGCCCTGAAGAAGCCCTTACCCAGGCGCAGCAGGAAGCCGAAGCAGTGCTACGCCGCTACGCCCGCTAAGGCGCATTAGAAGAAAACAGAACGCTTCCATGTTCGCCGGGGTGCGCCCCGGCTTTTCCGACTCGCGGTGATCCGCCATGACCCTAACCGCCCACGGTAAATTACAGCTGTACGGCGCGCTGCTGTTACTGCCCGCTGCCGTACTCCTGGCTGCCTTTGCCTACTTGCCTACCATCATGACCGTCATCAACAGTCTTTTTCTTCCCGGCTTTCGCGGCGAGCCCGCGGCGTTTGTCGGAGTCGAGAACTATCAGGTGCTGTTCGACGACCCAACCTTCTGGCAGGTAGCGCGTAATAACCTGCTCTATGCGCTGGGCACCATTCCTACCTCCATCGCCCTGGCGCTGGGCATGGCGCTGTTCGTCAACGGCAAGCTGCCGGGTCGCGGCTTCGTGCGCATGGCGTATTTCACACCGACCATCCTGCCCATGATCGCCGCCGCCAATATCTGGATGTTTTTCTACGCGCCCCAGATCGGCCTGTTCAATAGCCTGCTGGAAACATTGGGATTTTCCGGCGTTAACTGGCTCGGCGACCCAAGCGTCGCCCTCGGCTCGGTGATTGTCATGTCGGTGTGGAAGGAAGCAGGCTTTTTCATGATTTTCTACCTGGCCGCGCTGCAGAGTATTCCACCGGAACTCAAGGAAGCCTCCGACCTTGAAGGGACTGGCCGCTGGAGCTTCTTCTGGCGGGTTACCTTTCCGCTGCTGATGCCCACCACACTCTTTGTATTGATCAATGCGCTGATCAACGCGGTACGCGTGGTGGATCACCTGTTTATCCTGACCAAAGGCGGGCCCAACAACGCCACCAACCTGCTGCTTTATTACGTCTACGAAAATGCCTTCTCGTTCTTCGACCGCACCACAGCGGCGACCATCACGGTGGTCATTCTGCTGGTGCTGGCCGTGGTGGCCACGCTTAAGTTCACGATTCTTGATCGCAGGACGCACTATCAATGAACACCACAACAACCACTGCGCCCCACTCTCGTTACGTCTCCGTTCCGTCGCTTGAAATGGTGGCTGCATGGCTGCTGGCGGTTATATGGGTCTTTCCGCTGCTGTATGCGTTCTGGGCCGCCTTTCACCCCAGCGAATTCATGGTGAATTTTGAGCTCTTCGCCCCGCTAACGCTGGAAAACTTTGCCGATGCCTGGACGCAGGCGCCCTTCGCCCGCTACTACCTGAATACCTTCGCGCTGGTGACCGGCGTGGTGTTCGCCCAGTTTGTGGTCTGCACCCTGGCGGCGTTTGCCTTCGCACGTTTTCCCGTACCCGGTAAGAATGTGTTGTTCATGCTGGTGCTGATTCAGCTGTTTGTGTTCCCCGAAGTACTGATCGTCGAGAACTACCGCATCGCCAGCGGGCTGGGATTGATCGACACCATCACCGGGATCGGCCTGCCCTACGTGGCCAGCGCCTTTGGGATTTTCCTGCTGCGCCAGACGTTCAAGACCATCCCCCGGGAGCTTGAGGACGCCGCGCGTATCGAAGGCTGCAACTGGCTGGAAATTTTGTGGAAAGTCTATGTACCGCTGGCCAAGCCCACCTACCTTGCCTACGGCCTGGTGTCCATCAGCCACCACTGGAACAACTTCCTGTGGCCGCTGGTGGTGACCAACTCGGTAGAGAGCCGTCCGTTGACCGTCGGCCTGGGGGTCTTCTCGGCACCGGAAACCGGGGTCAATTGGGCCACCGTCAGCGCCGCCACGCTGCTAAGCATTGCTCCACTGCTGGTCGCTTTCCTGCTGTTCCAGCGCCAGTTCGTGCAGTCGTTTTTACGGGCGGGGATTCGCTAGGCAAACTTCCTTGAATTTTCGTGCGACAATTCTCCCTCAGGCACGAGACAAGGAGCGCATTGATGCACGGCGACACCCACCCGGAAGCCCTAAAGGTGCTGCAGGAGGTATTTGGCTACGACAGCTTTCGCGGCCCGCAGCAGGCCATCATTAGGCATGTGATCGCCGGTGGCGATGCGCTGGTGCTGATGCCCACTGGCGGCGGCAAGTCGCTGTGCTATCAGATCCCTGCACTGCTGCGCGAAGGCACTGCCATTGTGGTCTCGCCGCTGATCGCGCTGATGCAGGATCAGGTGGCGGCGCTTGAGCAGAACGGGGTCAGGGCGGCTTACCTGAACTCCAGCCTTGATTATCACGAGGCAGTCGAAGTAGAGAACCGCCTGCGCTCGGGAGAACTGGATCTTTTGTATGTCGCGCCCGAGCGGCTGGCCACGGCGCGAATGCAGATGCTGCTGGAACAGACCCGGATTGCGCTGTTCGCCATTGATGAAGCCCACTGCGTCTCCCAGTGGGGCCACGATTTTCGTCCGGAGTATCGCCAGCTTTCCCAGCTTCATCAGCGTTTTCCCCAGGTGCCGCGCATCGCCCTGACCGCCACTGCCGATGTGCCCACCCGGGGCGATATCATGGAGCATCTGCAGCTCCAGGAGGCAGCGCTTTACAACAGCGGCTTTGACCGGCCCAACATTCGCTACCATATCGCCGAGAATCAGGGTAACGCCAAGGAACAGCTGCTGCGCTTTATTCGCGAGCACCACGACGGCGAGGCGGGTATCGTCTACTGCCTTTCCCGGCGCAAAGTGGAGGAGACCGCCGCCTGGCTGGAGCGCCAGGGGCTGACGGCACTGCCCTACCACGCGGGGCTTCCCCCGGAGCAGCGCCAGCACCACCAGACCCGCTTTCTACGTGAAGAGGGTGTGGTCGTCGTGGCCACCATCGCCTTTGGCATGGGCATCGACAAGCCGGACGTGCGTTTTGTGGCCCACCTTAACCTGCCCAAGAGCATCGAAGCCTACTACCAGGAGACCGGCCGCGCCGGGCGTGACGGCCTGCCCGCCGATGCCTGGATGGCCTATGGACTTCAGGATGTGATCACCCTGCGCCAGATGCAGCAGGACTCCAGCGCCGCCGACCATCAAAAGCGCATCGAACAGCAGAAGCTCGACGCCATGCTGGGGCTGTGTGAAATCATCAGCTGCCGTCGCCAGGCGCTGTTGCACTATTTTGGCGATCACCTGGACGCCCCCTGCGGCAACTGCGATAACTGCCTGACCCCACCCGAGACCTGGGAAGCCACCGTGGCGGCGCAAAAGGCGCTCTCCTGCGTCTACCGCACCGAACAGCGCTTCGGCGTGACCTATCTGGTGGATGTGTTACTCGGTAAACATAACGAGCGGATCACCCGCTTTGGCCACGACCGCCTAAGCACCTTCGGCATTGGTAAAGACCTCGCGGCCAGCGAATGGAAAGCGCTCTTTCGCCAGTTGATTGCCAGCGGCTTTTTAAGCGTGGATATGGAGGGGCACGGCGGCATCAAGCTCACCGCCAATGCCAAACCGGTGCTGCGCGGCGAGCAGAATCTAACGCTGCGCAAGCCAAGCAACAAACCCAGCAAAGCCAAAACCGCTCGACGGGGCAGCAAAGGCGCCTCAGCCCCCCAGGGCCACGGCCCGCTGTGGGAGGCTCTGCGCCAGCACCGCCGGGAACTGGCCGAGACCCAGGGCGTACCTGCCTATGTGATCTTCCACGACGCCACCCTGGCTGACATGGTCGAGCAGAAGCCCCAGAGCCTGGATGCCATGGGCGCGATCTCAGGCATCGGCGCACGCAAGCTGGCGGACTACGGCGAGGGTTTTCTGGACGTCATCCTGGCGCATCAGGCAACCGAACAAAGCGGCTGAACCAGCTCGCCCTCAGGCATTAGCACCATAGCATTGCTGATAGGCGCTACCGGGCTGATCTACCTACGTTACCAGCAGGGTCATCGCCGATGGGCACGTCATCCGGATTAGCCACCCAGACACGATTGCGGCCCCGGCGCTTGGCTTGGTAAAGCGCCTGATCGGCGTGACAAAGTATATCCTCAGCGGTCATGCTGTCCGCCGGAGGCAGCACCGCCACGCCCACGCTGACGGTGACGACCGCCCGGGGCGAGAGGCCGGCATTGGGTATCTCCAGGGCTTCGACGCTGCGACGGATGCGTTCGGCCTCCAGATCGGCGGCCTCCGGCGACGCCTCTGCCATGAGCACCACGAATTCCTCGCCGCCAAACCGCACCACCAGGTCGGCGGTGCGGCTATTCAGCTGCATGGCCCTGGCTACCTGGCGCAAACAGTCGTCGCCCTGGGGATGCCCGTAGTGATCGTTATAGGCCTTGAAGTGGTCGATATCGATCACCATCAGTCCGATCCAGGCATCTTTCTCAACAGCCTCGCGCCAGCGTGTGGCAAGTTCAGCGTCGAACTGTCGACGGTTGGCAAGGTTCGTCAGCGGGTCGGTCAGCGACAGCTGGGATAGCACTTCGTTGTCTTTTAGGTAATGGCCGGCGCGCAGCTTTTCCCGCAGTACGTGCAGATATGAAAGTCGCTCACTACGTTCGAGACGGTAGTTGGCCACCAGCGTGAAAACCGCATTGGCGAGGAGGGTAAAAATAGCCAGCCGCTTGGCGTCTGTCGGCATCGGGTCGTAGGTCACCACAAACGCCGAGGCGATCACAATACTGAGCACCGAAGACGCCAGCGCGTAGCGGAAACGCAGCGAATACACGATATTGCCCACCACCAGGATGAGCCCGAAAGAGAACACGTCCAGATAGGAGTAGAACGCGGTGGACGAGGCTAGAATCACGCAGGAGATCACCGTGGCACACACCACCGTACAGGCCATCAGGAATTCGCGCGCCGGTGGCGACACCCCGCGATGCACCTGCCAAAGGATGGCCAGCCCGACGGGCAACATCACCCCTGCCCGCAACGCTACCGCCATGGTGAACGCATCGGGGCGAAAGCTGAAATCATTGATTAGAAAGAGGTTATAGATGAACGCCGATATCAGACCGGCCGCCACCATGTTACGGCTGCGCTGCCGCTGCGTATCCGCCTCGAACTGCGTTTCTATGTGACCGGCAAAGCGCAACCGCCAGGGGCCTCTGCCAAGCGCGTCTTCGACGTCTTTGAGCAATACGTCATTCACCATGCTCCCACCCCTATGGCTCAACCAGCTCACCCATCGCCTAAGTGCCACATTCGTGGGCATAATGCTGTACTTTGAAGACGGCCTTGTAATGCCACGATAGCATCAAGTTATGATGAATACGTCGTTGCTGATTAAACGAAAGATCACACTTTTGTGTGAGCAAGGCTTTGACGTTCTAGTGAAGGCGGTCGCCCTCACTTCACTCGGTCAAGCAGCCACTATCGGATAAGGAGAACCGGCATGCAGCGCGAGCAGGATCCCGAGACACGCGATTGGACGTTCACGCTGGGACACCGTGAACTGGTGGTGCACCAACGCTATGAAGCGCTGAGCATTCTGAATGATTTCATGCTGGGGGTCTGGTTCACCATCGGCAGCATCTGCTTTTTCTACGAAGGCAGCCTCAAAACGCTGGGCGTGTGGCTCTTCGTGATTGGTAGCGTACAGCTGTTGTTACGCCCGGCGATTCGCCTGCATCGTTATATCTACTTCAAGCGGCTGCCGGACACCAATCACGATGCCTAGCAGGCCGCTCAGCGCAGCTGGCTATCCTTGCTACCTCGACGGTTATAGCCGCTGACGCTTGACTGCGTCTTGTCCACGGCCGCCTGGCAGTCCACGCACAGCCGAACCCCGGGAATCGCCTTGCGGCGAGGCTCGGGGATCGGCTCGCCACATTCTTCGCAGGTGTCCAGGCTTTCGCCCCGGGGCAATTGGCTACGGGCGCGCTGCACCGCGTCTTCCAGGGTGCTATCTATCTGTGCTTGTTCAGCGCCGTCTTTTGCCCATCCTCCGGCCATGATCGCGCTCCTCGCTAAGGTGAAACCTCTTTCAGCATAGCAGCTAGGCGGACGGGTCGTGTTACTCGACGTCCTCGAACACCTCGGGGTATTTGCGCTTGGCGCGCGCCAGCCGAATGATGGTAATGATATTGGTGATCACGATCAGGGCTTCGGCAAGCGTGCCGCCAATCGTGCCGATCAGCAGGTTGTTGAGCATCCACGCCAGGGCCGCCAGCCCCAGGAAGACGCGCATGGCAATGCCGCGCAGCAGGAACATGCCCAGCGTGCCCAGCACCATGGCCGTCAGGGGCAAGACGTCGATCCAGCTCTGCCAGGTGAGCCATGCCGCGATACCGCTGACCGCCAGTACTCCCGCCATGACCGGCTTGCTGCCCAGAAAGCGCCGAGCCAGCACGATGCGTACGATCACCAGCACCGTCAGCGCAGCGGCGGTCCAGCTCGCGAAGAACACAAACTGCAGCGCAAAGGCCACATTGGCCGAGATCAACAGCACCAGCAGTCGATCATCGTGCTTGCTTGCAAACGCCACCAGGCAAATCACCAGGGCAACCAGGCCAAAGAACTGACCGGCCAGGGTGCTGTGGCTGAATGTATCAAGCATAACGGCGGAGCTCCTAGGGGCGAGGTGGAGCCTCCAGGCTAGCATGTTGCTGCCGGTGGCGCTGCCAGGCGATGGCGAGCATCGGCACCAGTGCCACGGGGATCAATACCAGGTTGAGCATGCCCCAGCCCAAACCGCTGACCAGGGGCCCCGCGAGCAGCGCCGTGGTGGCGGCTGTCCCAAACACGAAAAACTCGTTGGCGGCCTGGGTGCGGGCTTTATCCACCGGCCGGTAGCTTTCGGTGAGCAGCCCGGTGGCGGGCAGGAACGTAAAGTTCCACCCCAGGCCCAGCAGCATCAGCGCCACGTTGAAACCGGCGAGACTGATACCCAACTGAGCGACCAGTGCGCTTGCCACCAATAGCAGGCAGCCTACCACGATGATTCCTTTGGCACCGAAGCGAGTGGCCAAGTGACCCGTAAAGAACGAAGGCAAGAACATGGCCACCACGTGCCACTGAATGGTCATCGAGACGTGGTTGAAGTCGTGCCCCGCTCCCGCCATGGCGAGCGGCGTTGCGGTCATGGCCAGATTCATCACGCCGTAACCGACCATCGCCGCGCTCACCGCCACAATAAACCCGGGCTGGCGGACTATCCTGCCCATCGGCAAGGCGGTGCCTTCACCGTGGGTGCGCGAAGCGGGCGGTAATTGCGTCAGGATCAGCACCACCAACGCCAGGGCGTAGATGGCAGCCAGACCGGCAAAGCTGCCCAGAAACGGCACCTCACCCAGTTCCCGGCTGACTCTTGCCAGCCACGGCCCGGCAAACGCGGCCAGGACACCGCCGCCCATCACCAAGCCAATCGCCCGATCACGCAGGTGCGCAGGCGCCGCCTCCACGGCGGCAAAGCGATACAGCTGACCAAAGCCAATGCCGATGCCGATCAACCAGGTCGCCAGCAAGAACAGCCCAAAACGTTCGCTCATCAACGCCTGAACGGCCACCAGCGCGCCCACCAATCCCACTATGTTGCCCAGCATGAACCCGCGCTTGCGGCCCAGCCTGGCCATGATCAGCGAGGCGGGAACGGTGGCGCACATCAATCCCAGCCACTGGGTGGCAACCGGTGCAGTGGACAATGACGCGCTGGGCGCCAGAGAGGCCCCGATCAACGGCGAAACGGCAATCAGCAGGACATTACCGGTGACCAGCAGCGCCTGGCAGAGCGATAACAGAGTGACGGTTAACGGCATGAGTGATGCTCCAGGGTGGAATCCGCATGGGAAGACGCAAAGCGTTGGCGATAGACGGAGGGGGATACCCCGTAGTAGCGCTGGAACTGTCGGCGCAGCTGCTCGGCACCGCCCAGCCGCCAGCGCTTGGCAAGCCGCTCCAGCGCTACCGGCGTGTGCCCGTCGAGCAAGGCAAGGCGCGCCTGCTCAAGCCGCAGTTGAGTAAGGTAAGCCCCTGGCGTGGTGTTCAGATGCCGCCTGAACAGCCGTGACAGATGGCGCGGCGTTACGGCCATGAAGTCCGCCATCCCGGTCACGGAATGCTCGGCGGCGGGATCGGCGTGCAGACGGTCGAGCAGGCGGCGCAGCGGGCCCGCGGATTGCTGGCCGCGCAGTATCTCGCTGAACTGGGATTGCCCGCCAGGGCGATGCAAGAACACCACCAGCTCGCGGGCCACGCGCCCGGCAAGCTCGGCGCCGTGATCGGCTTCCAACAATGAGAGTGCCAGATCGATCCCCGCCGTTACGCCAGCACTGGTGTAGCGTCCGCCGCTTTCAACGTAGAGTGCGTCCGGCGCTACCTTGAGTGACGGGTAGGCGTTGGCCAGCGCGTCGGCGTATCGCCAATGGGTGGTCACGCGCAGGCCGTCCAGAAGCCCAGCCGCCGCCAGCAAAAAAGCGCCGCTGCAGATGGATCCCAGGCGGCGTACCTGCGGGGCGAGCGCGCGCAGCGTCGCCAGCATCTCGGGCGTCTCGCATTGACGGGACACGCCGCTGCCGCCCGCCACCAGTAGGGTATCCAGCGGCGCTAGCGACGCCAACTGGTCGAGGGAATGACTGGCATCAAGCGCCAAACCGCCGTTGGTCATCAGCTTGCCGGGCACACTGGCCGCAAGGGTTAGCTGATAGAGCGGACGTTGGCTCAGCTCATTGGCAGTGGCAAATACCTGCCAGGGGCCGCTCACATCGAGCAGTTGGCAGTCGGGATAAGCGATTAGCGCAATATGGCGGGACATGGTGGTTCTCCCTTCAGCAGATAGAAGAGAGTGTCACCGTTATGGCAGAATGTCGGCAAGGACGATTACCCCACCGATTAAGACATTGGCCGATTAGCCCGTTTGGCTGACGGGCGCGCCTTCCATCCGGCGCACGCTGGACACAAAGTCGCTGAAGCGCTCGCCCTGGATCAATACGTGATCGCTGAGCGCCTGCTGGGCACGTACCGCATCGCCGCATTCGATGGCATCGAAAATAGCCTGGTGCTCGCTGAGCGAGTTGTGCACGCGCTGGCGAACCTGCAGTTGCAACCGTCGATACGGCTTCAGGCGCTGCTTGAGCTGGCGTGCCTCGCTGGCGAGAAAGGTGTTGTGGCTCGCCGTGTAGATACAGTCGTGAAAACCTTCGTTCTCGTAGTAATACTCGTCGGTGTCCCCCGCCAGCGCTGCTGCCTCGCAGCGTTGATGCGCCTCGCGCAGGGCGGAAAGCTCCTGTTCGGTGATGCGCCGGGCGGCCAGCCGACCGCACATACCTTCCAGCTCGGCCATCACCTCGAACATTTCGATCAGCTGGTCAATGCCCACCTTGGCGACAAAGGTTCCCCGCTTCGGCGACACCGTGACCAGGCCGCTGGCCACCAGCTGCTGGATCGCCTCCCGGACCGGGGTGCGTGAGACGTTGAACTCCGCCCCCAGGGTTTCAGGATCAAGCCGCTCGCCGGGCGAACGGCGTCCGTTAATGATGTCGTCTTCCAGTGAATCCTTGAGCCGCTGGGCGTTGGAGCGTTTCGAGCCTGGCATGCGTCACCCCCTTTATTGGCAGCGCTAAATTGTACAGAAAGAATATGTCATAAAGTTGACATTAGCATACGTAGCGCCTATTGATGTATATATCAGCTCGTCTGATGAATACATAAAAGCCAATCCAAGACCACAACAACAACCGTTGGAGACGCCACATGCAACGTAACCACCTAGTCACTGCCGCCGCTTTAGGACTGGCAATCGCCGCTTCGCACGCCTCAGCCAATACCGTACTGCGCGCATCCCACCAGTTTCCTGGTGGCCAGGGCGATGTGCGCGACGAAATGGTCCAGATGATGGCCGAGGAAGTGGCCAACGCTGACGTCGGCCTTGAAATAGAAGTCTACCCTGGCCAATCACTGTTCAAGGCGCGCGAGCAATGGGGCGCGCTGGCGCGGGGGCGGCTGGATATCACCTCACTGCCGCTCGACTATGCCAGCGGCCGTCACCCGGAGTTTTCCGCCACGCTGATGCCCGGCCTCGTGCGCAATCACGAGCACGCCCAGCGCCTTAACGACTCCGAGTACATGGACATGATCAAGGACGTCATTCAGGAAGGCGGAGCGCGCGTCCTGGCGGATGCCTGGCTGTCCGGCGGCTTTGCCTCCAGCGAGCGGTGCATTACCTCGCCCGATACCGTGGACGGTCAGGTTTTCCGTGCTGCAGGTCCGGCCTTCGAGGAAATGCTCGAGGCCGCCGGGGCGTCCATCGCCTCGATGCCGTCATCGGAAATCTACACCGCCATGCAAACCGGCGTGCTGGATGCCGCCAACACCTCGTCGATGTCGTTCGTGTCCTACCGCCTTCACGAACAGGTGGATTGCCTGACCCAACCCGGCGATTTTGCCCTGTGGTTCATGTACGAACCGATCCTGATTTCCGAGCAAGTCTGGCAGGGCCTTAGCGACGAGCAGCAGGCTGCCCTGATGGACGCCGGCGATAAGGCCGAGGCGTTCTTTGCCGAGGAAGCCGCCGCCATTGACCAGCAGATGGTCGACGTCTACGAGGAAAACGGCGTTGAGGTGGTCAGCATGAGCGAAGAGGATTACAACGCCTGGCTCGAGATCGCCCGTGAAACCTCCTATAAAAACTTCGCCGAAAACGTCCCTAACGGCCAAGCCATCATCGATGCGGCGCTAGCCGTCGAGTAAGCAGCTGGTTTTGCTTGCATGCCGGCCACCTTGCAGGGTGGTCGGCATCGCTCACGGCTTGCCCGATCAGAGGCATCCGATGTGATGACAACAGCTTGACGAGGGACATATGGCGACGACAACAACGCATACTCCGCCAGCGCGTAGCGGCCTGATCGGGGGCTATATACGGGCAATGGACAAGCTTTCACGCCTGTCGGCCTACATCGCCAGCGCCCTGTTTATTGCCGGGGTGCTGGTCATCTGCCAGATGGTGTTCACGCGCTACGTGCTCGGCTGGAGCACCAGTTGGCAAACCGAATTCACGATTTTCTCTGTGACAGGGGCGATGCTGATGGGTAGCCCTTACGTGCTCATGACCGGCGGTCACGTGGCCATCACCATCTTACCCGATGCCATTGGCGGCTTGGGCCGCAAGATCATGCTTACCATCGCCTCGCTGTTTGGCTTCGCGTTCTGCGCCGCGCTTGCCTACGCCAGTTGGGTCTACCTCTTCGAAGCGCTCCACGGCGAATGGACAACCGGCTCGGTGTGGAACCCGCCGCTTTGGCCGGCGCTGCTTCCTGTGGCAGTCGGTACGACCTTGCTGGCGTTACAGTACGTCGCCGACATTCTGCGCGGGGAGGGCTGACCATGGATCCGATTACGCTGGGTATTATCGTGGCCGTGGGCCTGATCGTGCTGATGGCCATCGGCACGCCGATTGCCTTTGCCCTGGGCGGTGTCTCGCTGATGGCGCTGCTCTATGACCGCGGTCTGCCCGAACTGACTTACTTCGGGGAAACGTTTTTCGACCGTATTGCCGAATTCGGCTTTGTGGCGATCCCCATGTTCATTCTGATGGGGGCGGCCGTGGCGTCCTCGCCCACCGGGCGCGATCTGTATCGCTCGCTGGATTTGTGGATGGGACGGCTACCGGCGGGGCTTGCAGTATCCAATATCGGCGCCTGCTCGATTTTTGCCGCGCTGTCCGGCTCCTCCCCCGCCACCTGTGCGGCCATCGGCAAGATGGGTATTCCGGAAATGCGCACGCGGGGCTATCCTGACGGCGTCGCCGCCGGCTGTATTGCTGCGGGCGGCACCCTGGGGATACTGATTCCGCCATCCGTAACCATGATCATCTACGGAATTTCCACCGAAACGTCCATCGGCCGTCTGTTTATCGCCGGCGTGGTACCGGGCTTCATGCTCGCGGGGCTGTTCATGATCTGGACCATCATCGCCTGCAAGCTGGCGGGCGGCTACGCCAACCCAGTGGCAGCCTCTGCGGAAAAACTCAAGAACACCGTTCAGCAGAACGTCGACAGCAACATGAAAGCCGTGGTGCGCGTCCTGCCCTTCCTCGGGGTGGTCGCGGGCATTCTATTCGCGCTGTACGGTGGCGTCGCGACGCCGTCCGAGGCGGCGGGCGTCGGCGCCTTCCTGTGTCTGATGCTGGCCATCCTGATCTACCGCATGTGGCAGATCGGGCCGCTCAAGCTGATCATGCGCGACTCCCTGCGCGAGAGCGTGATGATCATGCTGGTCATCGCCTGCGCCGAGGTATTCGCCTACGCGTTATCGTCAATGTTCATTACCCAGACCGTGGCGGCCGCCATTGCCGATATGGACGTCAACCGCTGGGTACTGATGGGCGTCATCAACGTCTTTCTGCTGGTCGCCGGCTTCTTCCTGCCGCCGGTGGCGGTGATCGTCATGACCGCGCCGATTCTGTTACCGATCATCCTGGCGGCAAACTTTGATCCTTACTGGTTCGCGGTGGTGCTCACCATCAACCTGGAAATCGGCCTCATCACGCCGCCGGTGGGGCTCAACCTGTTCATCATCAAAGGCATTGCACCGGACATTTCGCTGCGCGACATCCTGCTGGGCAGCCTGCCGTATGCGCTGTGCATGGTGCTCGCCATCCTGCTGCTGTGCCTGTTCCCCGGCATTGCCCTATGGCTACCCAATCTGATCATGGGCTAAGGGAGAATTACCATGAACATGACGTTTCTACAGGAACTGTTCAACAACATTACCCAGCGCGATGCGCTGTTGCGGCGGCGTCAGACTGTCGCCTCGGCGGTGGATCACACGCATCTGGTCAAGGCCTGCCAGGCGCTACTGGAGAGCGACGGCGAAGCGTCCAGCATTGCCCTGGCCAGCCGCGCCCTGGCGATCTATCGGCGCCTTTCCGAAGAAGAGAAAAAGCGTTTCTTCAAACGCCTCGCCGAAGACTTCGCCGCCGAGCCCGAGCAGATTGACAGCGCCTACGCCGCCTACCGCAAGGCCCGGGACAATCGCTCCCTGCAGACGCTGTTCGAAGCCTGCGAACCGCTTCGCCAGGAGCTTTTCAGACGGCTCAACTTCGCCAGCGACGGCACCTACGAACTGGTCAATATGCGACAGGATCTGCTTGGCCTGCTGCGTGAGCAGCCCGACCTCGCACCCATCGATGACGACTTTGCGCACCTGTTCGGCTCCTGGTTCAACCGCGGCTTTTTGATGCTCAAGCGCATCGACTGGAATACGCCCGCGTCGATTCTCGAGAAGATCATCCGCTACGAAGCGGTGCATGAAATTCAGGATTGGGACGACCTGCGCCGCCGTCTGGATGCCCGCGATCGCCGCTGCTTTGCCTTTTTCCACCCGGCGATTGGCGATGAGCCGCTGATTTTCGTTGAGGTGGCGCTGCACAAGGGCCTGCCCAGCCGCATCCAGCCGATCCTGTCCGGTGCGGAAGGCGGCATTGAAGACCCCGAAGACGCCGACAGCGCCGCCTTCTTCGGTATCAGCAACTGCCAGACCGGCCTGCGCGGCATCTCGTTCGGCAACTTCTTGATCAAGCAGGTGGTGCAGGAGCTTTCCCAGGAACTGCCGCAACTCAAGTACTTTGTGACGCTCTCGCCGGTACCGGGGTTTGCCCAGTGGCTTGCCGAGCAGCGCGGGGACGAGCAATGGCCGTCCAGCGTACGCGATGCGCTCGCCGAGCTGGACACGTCTGGATGGCACCAGGACAAGCAGCGCCAGGAGCGGCTCAAGGCGATCATCCAGCCGCTTGCTGCGCACTACCTGGTGGATGAAAAAAACCGCCACGGTCTGCCGCTCAACCCCGTCGCCCGCTTTCATCTGGGCAACGGCGCCAAGCTTCAACGTATCAACTGGCTGGGCGATATTTCCGACAAGGGCCTCAAGCAGGCCGCCGGCCTGATGGTCAACTACCTCTATGTGCTCGACGACATCGAGCGCAACCACGAAAATTATACCGCCAACGGCACCATTGCCTGCTCAAGCGACGTGCGTGACCTCGCCAAACGGGCGCGCAAGCTGGCCAAGGGAGAACTCGCCAAATGAACCACAATCTGTTTGCCACCTTTGCCACGCAAATGCACAAACGCGGCGAGGCCGATTTCATTACTACCCGCGAGGGGCGCCGCTATTCCCACGCCGATGCGCTTGTCCAGAGCGCCCAGCTTGCCGGTGCGCTGATAGCGCTTGGTGTGCGTCAAGGCGATCGTGTGGCGGTTCAGGTGGACAAAAGCCCCGAAGCCATTCTGCTATACCTGGCCTGCCTGCGGATGGGCGGTGTCTATTTGCCCCTCAACACCGGTTACACCGGCGATGAAATTCGCTATTTTCTGGGGGATGCCGAACCGGCGCTGTTTGTCTGTCGCCCTGCGGTGGCCGACGAGGCCCGTCGGATCGCCGCCGATACCGGCTGCCCCGCCGTCGTGACGCTGGGCAGCGCGGCAGACGGCAGCCTGATGGACGAAGCCGAAAACGCCACGCCCCATGACGCTATCGCCGAGCTTGCTCACCGCGACCTGGCGGCAATTCTATACACCTCGGGCACCACCGGGCGCTCCAAGGGGGCTATGCTGACCCACCAGAACCTGGCCTCCAATGCCGACACCCTGGTCAAGGCATGGCACTTCAGCGCCGAGGATCGCCTTATTCATGCCCTGCCGATTTTCCATACTCACGGGCTGTTTGTGGCATGCAACGTCACCCTGATGGCCGGTGCCAGCATGCTGTTTCTGCCCAAGTTTGACGCCGACGTGATTTTCGAGGAGCTGCCCCGAGGCAGCGTGATGATGGGCGTACCGACCTTCTATACCCGCCTTGTGCAGGACGCTCGTCTGACCCCGGAGGTCACGGCCAATATGCGCCTGTTCGTGTCGGGCTCGGCCCCGCTGACCGCCGAAACCCACGAGGCCTTCGAGGCCAAGACCGGGCATGCCATTCTCGAGCGTTACGGCATGACCGAAACCAACATGAATATCTCCAACCCGTATAACGGTGCGCGTCGTGCGGGCACCGTAGGCATGCCCCTGCCCGGAGTGGAGATGCGCATCACCGACCGGGAAACCGGCGATGACGTCGCTCCCGGCGAGATCGGCATGCTGCAGATTCGCGGACCCAACGTGTTCATCGGCTATTGGCGGATGCCGGAAAAGACCCGCGAAGAACTGCTGGAGGATGGCTTTTTCATTACCGGTGACCTGGCCATGGTCGACGAACAGGGCTATGTGCATATCGTCGGGCGGGATAAAGACCTGGTGATTTCCGGGGGCTATAACGTCTATCCCAAGGAAATCGAGCAGGTCATCGACGAGCTTGACGGGGTGTCCGAGTCGGCGGTGATCGGCCTGCCCCACCCCGACTTTGGCGAAGGCGTGACCGCCACCGTGGTGCCCCTGCCAGGAGCCGACCTTGACGAGGCTACGATTATCAACCACCTGCAGGGAAGGCTTGCCAAGTACAAGCAGCCCAAGCGCGTGTTCTTTATCGATACCCTGCCGCGCAACACCATGGGCAAGGTGCAAAAGAACGAGCTGCGCAAACGCTTCCAGAACACCTACCAGCCGGTTTAACGCCCAAACCAGACGCCCCGCCCTGTGTTAGCAGGGCGGGGCGTTTTTACGTCTAGCCGGCAGGCAAGGTGCGCTTATCCGGCAAACGCTGCGTACATGATGACCACCAGTACCACCAGCACGATACCGGCGGGTACGGCTCCCTTCCACGGGGTGAGATCAACGTCGCCCGAGTGCTCCTGAACCCAGTCGGTCTCGCGGGGGCGCAGCTTGCCGATCACCAGCATCATCGCCACCAGCAGCACGAACACCGCCGCGACAAAGTGGAACTCGTGCATGATGACCGGCAGCTTGTTGAAAGGCGGCACGAAATACCCCGCCGCGATAAGCAGGCAGCCGCCCACCAGACCTACTTTGGCAGCCATCGGCGGCACACGCTTGGTCAAGAGCCCGACCAGTACCACGGCCAGAATGGGAATAAAGTAGATAGCGTTCATCTTCTGCAGGTAGCCGAACAGGCTATCCTGGCCCGCCAGCAACGGCGCGATGATCATGGTGATGATCGCCATGACCCAACCAAACACCTTGCCCGATTTGACGACCTGGTCTTCGGTGGCGTTCTTGTTGAGCACCTGCTTATAAATGCCCAGGCTGAAAATGGTCGTCGTGCTGTTTAGCGCGGAGTTGAACGACGACAGGATCGCACCGACCATCACCGCGGCAAAGAACCCGGTGAGATATGGCGGCAGCACGTTGAACACCAGATGGCCGTAAGCCTCGTCGGCGCGGATGCCGTCAGCGGCGTACAGGTGATAGGCGATGATGCCCGGCAGCACCAGATAAAGCGGGCCCAGCAGCTTGAACAAGCCGGTCAGCAGCACGCCCTTCTGGCCCTCTGCCAGGTTCTTGGCCGCAAAGGTACGCTGAATGATCTGCTGGTTGGTCGTCCAGTAGAACAGGTTGATCAGGAAGACCCCAGTAAACAGTGTGAAGAACGGCACCTGCTGGTCGTCACCGCCGATGGAGTTCAGCTTGTCGGGATTGCTGGTTTTCAGGGTGTTCCAGCCTTCCACGATGCCGTTGCCATCGCTGACGGCTTGCAGGCCGAAGTACACGATCACGAAGCCACCAATCAGCAGGCCAACCCCGTTAAGCGTGTCGGACACCGCCACCGTGCGCAGGCCACCGAACAGCGCATAGATCGCCCCCACGATGCCCACCACCCAGACGGTCAACCACAGCAGCGTCGTCGGCGAGCTGATACCCGTCAGCGCAGGGAGATCCAGCATCCCCTGAAGACCCACTGCGCCGGAGTACAGAATGATCGGCAGCAGAATGACCGCATAGGCGATCAGGAAGATCACGTTCGCAATCAGCTGGGTGCCTTTATCAAAACGAATCAGCAACAGCTGCGGCAGGGTGGCAATACCGCTTTTCAGAAAACGCGGCAGGAAGAACAGCGCCAGGGCCACCAGGGCAATGACCGCGACGACTTCCCAGGCCATGACGCTCAGGCCATCGCTGAAAGCCGCGCCGTTGAGCCCCACCATCTGCTCGGTGGACAGGTTGGTCATCAATAGCGAGCCGGCGATCAACGGGAACGTGAGCGTTCGCCCCGCCAGGAAATAACCGCTGGTACTGCTGTGATCATCCCGGCGCGTAATCCGCCAGGTCATGAAGGCCACTAGACAAGTGAAGAATAGAAATGACGCCAGGGTGAGGGCATGCATAAGAACATCCTTCGGGGCGGTCGCGCATGCGGTGCTGAAAAGCACGCCATGCCAGCGCTGTGAATTTAGGTAATTTTACCGAGTGGCGGAGGATTGTAGAGGGGTGACTCGATTCTACTATTGGCCTTTAGTCGAATACTGGCCGCTAATTTCATGTTTTATTAACAAAAAATTCTAAATATCAGACATTTGAAAGATGCAACGGCAATCCACCAAGGCAAGCGATTACTCGTAAGCATAGAACAACACCGGCGTCAGGGAGACGCCGATGGGGGACAATGCGGCCTGTCAGCGTTGGGTGATTAGCCGACCAGCCACAAGCATTGCACCGATTGGCCTTTCGCCACCTCAGCGTGGGGCGGGATCACCGCCAGGGCATTGGCCTGTATACACGACGACAGCACGCTGGAGTTCTGATCGTCAAAGGCGTGAGCCTGCGCGCCCTGGGTGTCAAACGTCAGCATCACGCGCATGTAATGCTGGCGGGGGCCGGTCGAGGTCGAGAAATCGGCGCGCGCGGTCACACAGGGCAGCGACGCAAGCGCCGGGCAGCCCAGCAGCGCTCCCATCAGCGGGCGCAGAAACAGCCAGGCGCCGACAAAGCCGGAAACGGGATTCCCCGGCAGCCCGACAAACCGCGCCTGCCCAATCCCCTGCCGGGGCAAACGCCCCAGGGCCAGCGGCTTGCCCGGACGAATGGCGAGTTTCCACATCGACAGCTCGCCTAGCGCCGTCAGCGCGGTTTTCACATGGTCTTCCTCGCCGACGCTGACGCCGCCAGTGCTGACCACCACGTCGGCGTTTTCCGCCGCCTCAGCGAGCAGTTCACAGGTGCGCTCAGCATCGTCGGGGACGCTGACCTGGCTGACCACTTCGGCGCCAAAGTTTTCCAGCAGCCGCGTGAGCATGGGTCGATTGGAGTTATACAGCTGGCCGGGCTTGAGCGGCGTCCCCGGATTGATCACTTCGTCACCGGTGGACAACAGCGCAACGCGCGGCCGTCGGCGGACGGCCACCTGGGTGACGCCCTGCCCCGCCAGGTGGCCCAGTGCCGCCGCCTCAAGGCGCTCGCCGGCATTTAACAGCACGTCGCCCTGTCGCACGTCGCGCCCTTGAAGGCGCACGTTATCCCCGGCGGGAATATCGGCCGGAATGATCGCAACATCGCCATCCACCTCGATGCGCTCCTGCATGACCACGCAGTCAGCCCCAGGGGGGATTTCGCCGCCGGTGAAAATACGCGCGCAACTGCCGGGTGCCAGCGGCAAGGCAGGCGTGCCCGCCGCGATACGCTGGCTGACGTCAAGGCGCTGACCGGCATCGGCAGCGCGAAGCGCGTAGCCATCCATGGCGCTGTTGGTGTACGGCGGCACGTCAAGCGTGGCGCTGACCGCCTCGCCCAGCACCCGCCCGGCCGCTGCGCCAAGCGCCACGTGCTCGACCCCGAGCGGCCGGACATCCGCCAGCAGCGCGGCCAGCGCCTCGTCAATGGTGTGCAACTCAGCCATGCTGACCACGCTCGGGGATCACCAGGTTGGCGAAGTTGCACGGCTTGTGGCGGCTGTCGAGCTGCTCGGCCAAAATGCCGTCCCAGCCGGTGCGGCAGGCACCGGTAGAGCCCGGCAGGCAGAAAATCACCGTGGCATTGGCCAAGCCACCGAGGCAGCGGCTTTGAATTGTGGAGCTGCCGATTTCCTCGCCGCTAAGCTGGCGGAATCGCTCGCCAAAGCCTTCAATTGGCTTGTCGAGCAGCACCCTCACTGCCTCCGGCGTCGAGTCGCGGCCGGTAAAGCCGGTGCCGCCGGTGGTGATCACGCCCTGCACAGCAGGGTCGGCAATCCATTGGGCTACCACGGCGCGAATGATGTACACGTCGTCAGGCACGATACGCTTTTCGACCAGTTGATGGCCGGCCTGGGTCAGCCGCTCGACCAACGCCTGACCGCTGCGGTCGGTCTCATCGGTGCGCGTATCGGAAATCGTCAGTACCGCGATACGTAGCGGAATCATCGGCTCCATGGTCTACTCCTTGGCGCGCTTTTGCGCTTGCCGGGCCTCCAGCGCCGCCAGCTGTTCCGGCGTGGCCTTGCCTTGGTAGAGGTCTTTCCACTCATCGTACGGCATGCCGTAGACATACTCGCGGGCCTCTTCATAGCTCAGGCTTTCGCCTCGCGCCTCCGCGGCGCTGACCAGCCACTTGGAGAGGCAGTTGCGGCAGAAGTCGGCCAGAATCATCAGGTCGATATTCTGTACGTCTTTGTTGTCGTCGAGATGTTGCAACAGACGGCGGAATGCCGCCGCCTCGATCTCGTTACGGGTGGTGTCGTCAAACTTATCCATCTCTGCGACCTCTATGGTGTGAAATTAAGCCCAGCATAACAAAAGACACCGCCCGTAGGCGGTGTCTTTTGCGACATTCCAGCGCATCTTACGAGGAGCGAGGAGCGGGTGATTCACCTGCGTCTTTCGACGCTTTTCTATCGGCCAGTTCCTGCTCGGAAACCGACTGATCCTTGACCTCTTCGTACCACAGGTTGTGGTGCTCTTTGGCCCAGGTTTCATCAACGTAGCCGGTGGTCATGCCTTCCAGCGACCCTTCCGTTCCCAGAGTGCCGATGTAGATATGACCCACCGACACGGCCGTCAGCCCCAGGGCACCCACCGCGTGGACGAGATTGGCCCACTGCATGGTGTCGCGACCCTGCCCGAAGTTGGGGAAGTCGAGGACGAGGCCGCTGGCAACCACCAGCAGCCCCACCGAGGCCAGCAGCCAGTACCAGGCTTTTTCACCGCCGTTGGCAAAGCCAGCGTCCACGTGGCCTTTACCGACAAGGCCACCGCCCTTCTTGAACCATTCCAGGTCGTGCTTCTTGGGCAGGTTGTCCTTGATCAGGCTGACCAGCATCACGATCAACAGCACACTGAAAATCGGCCCCAGATAGTTGTGCAGCAATTTCGAGGACGAGACCATCCAGCCCCAGAAGGCATCACCAAACAGCCCCCGAAAGACAAACTTGCCAAACAGCAGATTGAGACCGGTAAGCGCCAGGACGATAAACAGCGACGCTACCGACCAGTGCAAGGCCCGCATGAAAAGCGGCCAGCGGAACAGCTTGCGTCCCGTTCGCGGTTCTTCAAGATGCTTGCGCCCCACGATCAGGTAGAACAGCGCGATGATCCCGATCATGCCGCCAATCACGATCAAACCAAAGGGTGACACCCAGCGGTTACGCCACTGACGCCAGGTTTCACCGCTGGCGTTGATCAGGTTGTAGTTACTGTCGGCTCGCGAATCACGGTAGTTGGGGCCGGTCTCGCCGCTGCGCACCTGCCGCCACTGATCCGCATCGATACCCGGCGCCGCTGTACTCATCTCACGATTGGGGTCAGCTTCCTGGGCGTGGGCAACCTGCGCCACGCCCAGACTGAACACCAGGGCAAAGGCCAACAGCAGCCAGCGCCAAACCCCTTGCCATTGGGACAGGTGCGGCACCCCACCGGGTGCCTGAGCAGTCAACTGGTTCATGGAAAGCCTCCTTACCCTTTACGGGCAGCATCGTAGGCTAGGTTGTCGGCACTGGCCTGAGGATTGTTGGACCAGGCACCGTCTTCGTGGCCACGATGTACGACGCGCTGACGGAAGATGTCGGCAACGTCCTGCGCATCACCTGCCAGCAGCGCCTTGGTGGAGCACATTTCCGCGCACAGCGGCAGCTTGCCTTCAGCGATGCGGTTGGCGCCGTACTTCTCGTACTCTTCTTCCTTGCTTTCAGCCGGGCCACCGGCACAGAAGGTACACTTGTCCATCTTGCCGCGCTCGCCAAACGCATCCTGCTGCGGGAACTGCGGGGCGCCGAACGGGCAGGCATAAAGGCAATAACCGCACCCGATGCACAGATCCTTGTCGTGCAGCACGATGCCGTCGTCGGTCTTGTAGAAGCAGTCGGTCGGGCACACCGCCATGCAGGGGGCGTCGTCACAGTGCATGCAGGCGACCGAAATGGACATTTCGTCAGATTCGCCGTCGTTCAAGGTCACAACGCGACGACGCTGAATACCCCATTCGACATCATTGGCGTTTTTACAGGCGGTAACGCAGCCGTTGCATTCGATGCAGCGTTCGGCGTCACACATAAATTTCATTTGAGCCATGGTGTTCTCCTAATGACGGTACGGGATGCCTCCCGTACCGTTGATGCTGTCAGGTCTGGGCGGGCCTCAGGCACGCTCGATGCGGCAGATGGTGCACTTCGTTTCCTGCATCAGTGTCACCGGGTCGTAACCGTAGGTAGTCGCCGTATTGGCGGCTTCGCCAATGACATAAGGCGCGGTGCCTTCCGGGTAGACTCCTTCCAGACTCTCACCCTGGAACATGCCGCCAAAGTGGAACGGCATGAAGGCGACCTTGCGATCAACGCGCGGTGTCACCATCGCCTTGACTTTCACGCGGCCCCCTTCGGCGCCTTCAACCCACACCTCATCGCCGTCGCTGATGCCGATATCGTTGGCATCGGCGGGGTTGATCTCAACAAACATCTCTTGCTGCAGTTCAGCAAGCCACGACATGGAGCGCGTTTCTTCACCGCCACCTTCGTACTCCACCAGACGCCCGGAGGTGAGGATGATCGGATAGTCATCCACCGAGGGGGCGCCGTCCTGCACGCTCTTGTACATGGTCGGCAGGCGCATGATCGAGTCGAAGTCGTCCCAGGTCGGGTATTTGTCGACCAGGTCACGGCGCGTCGAGTAGAGCGGCTCACGGTGCTTCGGCACTGCGTCCGGGAAGGTCCAGACCACCGCACGCGCCTTGGCGTTGCCGTAGGGCGCGCAGCCATGCTCGATAGCCACCCGCTGGATACCGCCGGACAAGTCGGTTTTCCAGTTCTTGCCTTCCGCTGCCTGCTTTTCCTCGGCGGTAAGGTCGTTCCACCAGCCCAGATCTTTGAGCAGCTGGTCGTTGAACTCGGGATAGCCGTCGTCGATATCGCCGTTAACCGGCGCTGAGCCCTCGGCCAGCAGGTTGACGCCATCACGCTCGATACCAAAGCGGGCACGGAAGCCCATACCGCCTTCCATCACCGGTACGCTCGGATCGTAGAGGTTCGGCGACCCCGGGTGCTTGAACTCGGCGGTTCCCCAGCAGGGCCACGGCAGACCGTAGTAGTCGCCATCCGCCGGGCCGCCTTGGGCACGCAGGTTCTCGAAGCTGAAGGTATGCCAGTTTTTCTGGTGTTCCTTGAGGCGTTCGGGGCTCTGACCGGTATAGCCGACGGTCCACATACCCTGATTGATTTCGCGCAGGATATCTTCGATCAGCGGTTCGTCGCCGTTCATCTGATAGTTGGCGACCAGCTCGTCACCGAAGCCGAGCTTGCGTGCAAACAGGTACATGATCTCGTGGTCGGGCTTGGACTCGAACAGCGGGTCGATGACCTTGTCGCGCCACTGCAGGGAACGGTTGGTCGCCGTCACGCTGCCGGTGGTTTCGAACTGGGTCGCTGCCGGCAACAGGTACACGCCATCGGTGCGGTCGTGCATGACGGCCGCCACGGTCGGGTACGGGTCGACGATGACCATCATCTCGAGCTTTTTCATGGCCTGCTGCATTTCGACGCCGCGGGTCTGGGAGTTGACCGCGTGGCCCCAGTAGAACATGGCCTTGAGCGAGGTCCGCTGGGAGATGTTCTCGTCTTCCTCCAGCACGCCGTCCACCCAGCGCGACACGGTGATACCGGCGCTGTTCATGGGCTTGCCATCGTTGTACTCGGTATCGTCGAAGCGGCCCTGCAGCCACTCGTAGTCAACGTTCCAGACGTTGGACCAGTGCTGCCAAGCGCCTTCCGAGAGACCGTAGTACCCTGGCAGCGAATCGGAACCCAGCCCCAGGTCGGTCGCCCCCTGCACGTTGTCGTGACCGCGCAGGATGTTGGCACCGCCACCAGCCACGCCGATGTTACCCAGCGCGAGCTCGAGGATGCAGTAAGCGCGGGTATTGTTGTTACCCGTGGTGTGCTGGGTACCGCCCATGCACCAGACGACACACCCCGGACGGTTTTCGGACAGGGTCTTGGCCACGTCGAACATGTCCTGTTCGCTGACGCCAGTGATGTCCTCGACGACGCTCGGCGGGAAGTTGGCTACTTCAGCGCGTACATCGTCCATGCCGTAAACGCGCTGGTTGATGTATTCGCTGTCTTCCCAGCCGTTTTCAAAGATGTGCCACAGCAGACCCCAGACGTAGGCAACGTCGGAACCCGGACGCAGGCGCACGTATTTGTTGGCCTTGGCGGCCGTACGCGTGAAGCGCGGGTCGGCCACAATGATCTGGCAGTTGTTACGCTCCTTGGCAATCAGGAAGTGCTGCATCGCCACCGGGTGCGCCTCGGAGGGGTTCGACCCGATGAACAGGATCGCCTTACTGTTGTGGGTGTCGTTGAGCGAGTTGGTCATCGCCCCATAACCCCAGGTATTGGCAACCCCGGCCACGGTCGTGGAGTGACAGATACGCGCCTGGTGGTCGGTGTTGTTGGTGCCCCACATGGAGGCGAGCTTGCGCATCAGGTACGCTTGCTCGTTGTTGAACTTGGCCGAACCGAGCCAGTAAACGCTGTCGGGGCCGTGTTCGTCGCGCAACTCGAGCAGCTTGTCGCCAATCTCGTTGACGGCATCTTCCCAGCTCATGCGCTCCCATTCGCCGCCCACCAACTTCATGGGGTACTTCAGGCGACGGGTGGAATGGCCGTGCTGGCGCAACGAAGCGCCTTTGGCGCAGTGCGCGCCGCGGTTGATCGGGTGATCGAAGGCCGGCTCCTGCTTGGTCCAGATGCCTTCCTGTACTTCGGCGTAGACGCCACAGCCCACCGAACAGTGCGAGCAGATCGTGCGCTTGGTTTCCACCGGGGAATCCAGCACCGGCGTCTTATCCGCCGATTCCGCTCGGCGCATCATGGGCGCGCCCATGAAACCCAGTGCGGCAACACCGCCGGTAGCCGCACCGCTGCGCTTGATGAACTGGCGGCGCGAAATACCCAGGCCGGGTGCTTTGGGAGTGTCTGTTTTGCGAGTTAAACGCATGGCAATTCTCCTGGCATTGCGCCGTCAGTCACGCAACGAGGCGTAAAAAGCACGGACGTGGTCGGTCTCACGGTAATTTTTTGTCGGTTTTTCAGCGTCGCTGGGAGCGGTATCGGCTTGCGCCAAGGTGACATGGCCTACTGCGGCCGCCGCGCCTGCGGCCGCGGTTCCCAACCCCACGGTTTTCATAAACCGGCGGCGCTCAGGATTGTGTGACTGTTGCATGGTGTTCTCCTCTCTTGCCATGGCCTTTGGCCGTTTTATCTTTTGCTATGGCTGCCGCGCGCTCACCCGACGGTGAATCAACGCGTAAGCGCGTCACGTCAAGGTTCTACGATTCTTACCGGGGCATGGCTCGCCTCAATGGCCAGGCGGGCCTCTTCGCTCTCCATGTAAGCGCTACCCAACTGTCCGAGCGCTGCATAAAAAGCCGTGTCGACTTGCCCTAAGTCGTCGAAACAATCGCTTGCCCAAGGGGCAAGATGGTGCATGAAGAAGTGCGCCTGATCCGTGCTCGTCGCGTCGATCAGCATGGCCATCACTTCGCACAGCGCGGCCAGGTGATCCTCGGGATCCTTTGTGTGCTCGCTGCGCTCGAAGCCCAGCGCGCCAAGATCGCGGCGCAGTGCCACCAGCGCCGCTTCCATCAGTTCGCCGTTACGGTACCAGGAGGCATAGGGCACGATGTCGCCCTGAATCACGCCCACCAGGTGGGCGAAGTGCGCGCGCTTCAAACGCGCCGTATCGGCACTGTCAGCGGCCTGGCTAAGCCCGCGCCAGCACTCGGCCAGGCGGCTGCCATCCTGCTCGATGTCCAGCGAGGCCAGCCAGCCGAGCAGCTCGTCACTAGGCGCTTCGCGGAGCAGCGCTGCCAAAAGCCGATAGATATCAGCGCGTAACGCGTCGGCTTCGTTCAGTGCGGGAACAGATTGCGTCATGGCTTATATCCTCAGCTGGGCGTCGGGATCACGAATCATGGTTTTCCAGACGTCTTTCACCCGGCAGTCCTCGCACATTTCCAGACGCAGCATGGCGTCGCCTGCAAAATAGGGGTGATCCGCCAGCTTGGCCTTGATATTGGCGACCGTGCTGGCCGTGGCGAAGGGTTTGCCGCAGCCGATGCATTCGAAGGGCGCTTCTTCATGGCACACCTGGCGCGTTTCCCGCGTCTCGGCGGCCAGAAAGCCCGGCATCAGCGTGATGGCATCTTCAGGGCAGGCCTGTTCGCAAAGCCCGCACTGCACGCAATCCGCCTCGCGGAAGTTCAGCGACGGCACCTTGCCCCCGGAGGAAAGCGCCGGCGTCGGGCAGCTGCTGACGCAGGCGTGACACAGCGTGCAGGCATCGCTGTCGACCTGAATGCTCCCGTACGCAGCGCCTTGCGGCATGGCGTGGCGCTGACCGCTCGGCGCACCCAGCTCGGCCAGGCGAGCCAGCACGATATTCAGGCGGGCGCGCTTATTGGGCTCGTTCAGCGTCAGCGGCTGATCGGTCAACGGAGTCAGCATGGGCAGCGCGTCGCGCGCCTCGGCATCGCCAACGGCCAGCAGCTGCACGCGGGCTGGGTCGTGCCCGAGGGCGGTCAACAGTGTCTGCGCCTGGCTCACTTGATCCGCCAGGAAGGCGCTCAGGCGGGGAGGCATCTCGGGGTGCGCCTGGATACGCACTTCGGCGGCACCGCTGGCCAGGGCCGTCAACCACTGGTCGTGACCGGCCGCCCCGAGCTCTTCCAAAGGGATGTCCAGCACGTGCCCGGCGGGGGTAATGCCGGCCGCCTGTTCAGCGTCCTGGGCGTCATGGGTGATAAAGCGCAGCACCGGCGCTTGACCGCCGGCCTCGCGGTAGGCGGCCAGCCAGGTGGACAGCGTGTCCTGCTGGCGGCGCGTATCGGGCAGGCGAAATTCAATGGCGCCGGTGGGGCAGGCGCTGGTGCAGCTGCCGACGCCCTGGCACAGGTAAGGGTCGATCTCGATCTGCGATTCAATACGCCCCTGATGACTGCTGATGGCATCAGCGGGACACACGTCCAGGCAGCGGGTGCAGCCGGTGTTGCCGCTTGCGGAATGCGCGCAGAGATCGCTGTTGACCTGGAAGTAACGCGGCTTGTCGAACTCACCGACCAACTCAGCCACCGCATCCACCGCGTCGCGGCGGCGGTCGACGTCAGTCCAGTCGAGTAGCACATAGCCGGGCGGCGGCAGCTCGGTCGCCATCACCGGGTAGACACTCAGATCCAGCACTACGTCGAAATGGTCACGGTCGATAAACGCCCGGGCCAGATTGAGCAGATTGCCGCCGTCGTCGATGTGAACCTCGAACGCACCCAGATGGCCGCTGATACGCAGGGCATCTCGCTGGGCCGTGCTCAGGGCATGGCGGACGAGCGGCTGAGCATGACCTTGGGGCAAGGCATCCTGTGAGGCCGCGTCTGACGATGCTGGCTCGGGCAACGGCGCGGCTGCTTCGTTGCTGCCCACTGTCAGCAGCGTCAACGACGCGAGCCCGCTGCCCTGCAGGGCGCGGGCAGCCGCTTCGACAGTATCGCTCGCACCAATGATGAGCGCGTGACCACGACTGTGATAGGTCACGTTGGCGGGCGTTAGGTTCGCTGGCCACGAGATACGCTGGCGTACCGCTTCTCGGGCTTCGGCGTTACGCTGATCGTCTATCGACGCCAGCTGGATTCGTTGATTCATGCATTCTCACGGTCAGAGGATCATTTTTTTATAATAGTTGATCATACTTTTTTACTATTGTGGCATAACGGCTGTGCCAATACCTAGCACTTGCTCAGTCGATCCGTCCTCTTTTGATCGCCGGCTCGTTCCTTGCTCAAGCGTATGGTGACTGAGCAGGCTTTGCCAAGGTTTTTGCACCTGGCACTTTCAACGCTGTTATCCCGCTTTCATCACAACATCTTGTTTCTTATAGATTAACACCCCACCTTATGCTTTGGTCTGAGCGTTATCAGACTGGTCGTCTAGTGTCGATCTCTGCGCGCTCGCTGGCTCGTCATCGCCAGCCTCTGACGGCGTGGTCTGGTTATCAGCGGTCGTGGATGCGGCCGGCTCATCTATCGACGCGTCTTCTTCACCCGTGTCCAGGCTTTCATCGGCTTTCTTGACCCAGCGGCGCAGCTTGCCGGCCAAGTCGGTGGCCATGGGCTTGAGCTGCTGAGTGTAATCCATGTCGTAGTCATCCAGCCCGTCACGCACGTTATAGTTACCGGTCGACCACAGGCGCTTCAGCGCCCGCCGCCTAAGCGCCGCACTCACGCCAGGCACCATGTAGCCGCTGAAATCGCTGCCAGCGGCCAGCGTGTCCGGGTCGGGCAAGGTGTCATCCAGGCTTCCCGGGGGCGGTGGCGCCTTGGCTTGAGTGGCGGTCTCGTTGGCGTCGTCGCGGCTGTCGCTTTCCAGCGTGTCGTCAAAGGAGCGAGCTTCCGAAGGCGGCGGCTGAGCGTCGTGCGGTGCGGGCACCTCGTGACTTGCGTCCGGCGATGGTTCGTCAGGCTCGAGGCCCCGCTTGATACGCGACCAGCGTTCTAATCGACTCATTGCGGTTTCTCCTGGGTAGGCGTTTCTTTAGCGCGCCCGGCTCCTTTGTGCTTCTTCTTGCGAATTTCCATCGGCGCCTCGCCATGGCGGGCCAGATAGCTTTCAATCCATATCTGGATCGCCATCGGCATGGCCACCTCCAGCACCTGCTGCTCGCCATCCATCCATCCGGCGGCGACATCCTGGCTGGCGGTGATGGCGGCAGGCGCGGGTTCCTGGCCGGTAAAGCCGGCGCGCACGAAGAGGCGCGGCGTCGCGGCGGTCAGGTTAAAGCGGTAAGCCGCCCGTTCGGTCATGAACAGCTGCAAAAACAGCACATGCGGGCCCTGCTCGCCCAGCGTCAGCTCATTGATGCGCCACTGTGTCTCGCTGAAACGGCTTACCTGCTTTTTCTCGGCGACCAGCGAGATGCTTAACGGGCGGAGATTATCGGTCATCGCATAGACCCTTCTGCGTGGTTCTAAAAGTCCCGTCCGGATAGCTAGGTTCGGGTAGACAAGTAAGCCTTTCGAGCGCCATCATCGTCAACTCAAACATTGTACGTACCATGAGGATCGCGGATGCCCGCCCTGGAGCTAAGCCGAGCCCGCTTACCGGCCACCACCGAGATTGACGTGGTAGACGAATTTGGCGATACCCGTCGGCAGGCCATCGCCGCCGAGCGGGCCTTGACCGTGTATCTCAACAAGCGTGAAATCGTCACGCTCATGACGCTGGGTGACGACCCGGAAGCACTGGTGGTCGGCTACTTGCGTAATCAGGGCCTGCTGCGCGCCGCCGCCGACCTGTCCGTCGTTCAGGTCGACTGGGAGGTTGAAGCCGCCGTGGTGGTAACCGGTCACCTGCCCGAGGATCTTGAAGCGCGCCTCAGCACGCGCACCGTGACCACCGGCTGCGGCCAGGGCACGGTGTTCGGCAAGCTGCTCGATCAGACCGATCTGACCGAGCTGCCCGCCACGCGCCTGACCCAGGCAACGCTCTACCAGCTCTTGAAAAATCTCAACGCCTACAATGAAACCTACCGCAGCGCCGGAGCGGTGCACGGCTGCGCGCTCTGCCGCCAGCATGACGTGCTGGACTTCGTGGAAGATGTGGGCCGCCATAACGCCGTGGATACGCTGGCGGGTCGCCAGTGGCTGCAGCAGGCAGACAGCGCCGATGCGGATATTTTCTATACCACCGGGCGCCTGACGTCGGAAATGGTGCTCAAGGTCGCCCAGATGGGCATCAGCGTGCTGGTCTCGCGCTCGGGCGTCACCCAGAAAGGTGTCGAGCTGGCCGAACGATTTGGCGTCATGCTGATTGCCCGCGCCAAGGGCAAGCACTTCCAGGCTATCAATGCCGCAGGCCGACTCTCCCTGGATGCCATTCCGCCGCGCCCGCCCCGCGCTCGCGCGGCCAATCAAGAGGCGCGCTCATGATCCCCACGCATGATCTTACCGGCATGATTCTCGCCGGCGGCGAAGGCCGCCGCATGGGTGGCCGCGACAAAGGCCTCGAGCCCTTCGCCGGGCTGCCGCTGGTGGGCCACGTGGTTCAGCGCTTCGACGGCCGAGTGGCCGAGCTACTGATCAACGCCAACCGCAACGCTGATGCTTACGGCCTGTTCGCCGACCGCGTCATTGCAGACGCCGAAGGCGGCTTCAAGGGGCCGCTGATGGGCATCTACAGCGGCTTGCGCGCCGCCAAAACGCCCTGGCTGCTGGTCGCCCCCTGCGACTCACCCGCCCTGCCCGACGACCTGGTGGCACGTATGATCGCAGGCATTGGCGAACATGATATCGGCGTTGCCTTCGACGGCGAGCGGCTTCACCCCGTGGTGGCCTTGCTGCGCACCTCGCTTGCCGATGACCTCGCCGCAACCCTTGGCGAAGGCGAACGCAAGATCGACCGTTGGTACGCCCGCCATGCGTGGTGCAAGGTGGATATGTCCGACTGCCCGGACGCCTTTGCCAACCTCAACACCGAGGAAGAAAAGTTCCGCCTGGAAGCCGCTTTAGCCCCCCAGACAAAACCGGCCGCGCCATGACCCTGTCCTGCTTTGAACTCGGCGAACAGATGCTCAGCGTGGAGGAAGCGCGGACGGCACTGGCCACGCTGGTCGAACGATCCGTGGGCAGCGAACAGGTGGCGCTGGCCGAGGCCCATGGCCGCCGGCTGGCAGACCCCATCACGGCGGCCATCAACGTGCCGCAGAATACCAACGCCGCGATGGATGGCGTGGCGCTGGCCTGGACACAGGACGCACCTATCGACTGGGCCCTGGTCGGCGATGCCTTTGCCGGGCAGGCCTTTGCAGGCCGCGTTGCCGCCGGGCAGTGCATACGCATCACCACCGGCGCACCGCTGCCGCCGGGAACCGATACGGTAATCATGCGCGAGCAGCTAAGCGAGCAGGCAACAGGCGTGGTGATCGGCGCCCCTGAGCGCGTCAAACGCGGCCAGAACGTCCGCCAGGCGGGAGAGGATATTGCCGCGGGAAGCGTCGCCCTGCCTGCAGGCACGCGACTGGACGCCGCCGCGCTGGGCCTTGCCGCCTCCTTGGGATACGCTGCCGTGACGGTTTGCCGGCGCCCCAGGGTGGCGATTTTTTCCACCGGTAATGAAGTCACCGCCCCTGGTGAAGCCTTGCCCAGCGCCGGCATCTACGATGCCAACCGTTTTACGCTGTCGGGGCTGCTTACCGAACACGGCGCTGAGGTGGTCGACCTGGGCATTCTGCCAGACGAGCTGACCGCGCTTAAGGACACCTTGTCCCACGCCGCGACGCACTGCGACCTGGTGATTTCCAGCGGCGGGGTCTCGGTAGGCCACGCCGATTTTACCCGCGACGCCCTGGAAAAGCTGGGTCGGCTGGCATTCTGGCGGGTGGCCTTGCGACCGGGCCGCCCCATGGCCTGCGGCTGGCTGGGCGCATCGCACACGCCTTTCGTCGGCTTGCCCGGCAATCCCGTTGCGGTCATGGTAACCTTTCTGCAGTTTGTCGTGCCGTTGCTGCAACGGCTGCAAGGACAGCCCGTTACACCGCCCCGCCGGCTCAACGCGATTGCCGACGACGCATTGAAGAGCCGTTTTCAACGGACAGACTTCCTTCGTGGGGTCTACCATAGTGACAAACAGGGACAGCTACGCGTACGTAGCACCGGCGCCCAGGGGTCGGGCATATTAACCTCGATGGTGGCAGCTAACTGCTTGATTGAGCTAGCCGATGACCAAGATGGTGTGCAACCAGGCGAGGTCGTCAGCATACAACCACTAACGGAATGGCTATGACCGAGCAACTGATCGACAACTTTGGCCGCCGCATTAGTTATGTGCGTATCTCGGTAACCGACCGCTGTGACTTTCGCTGCGTTTATTGCATGAGCGAAGAAATGACCTTCCTGCCGCGCGCCCAGGTGCTCACGCTGGAAGAGCTGGCCATGGTCGCCCGCGCCTTCACCGAGCTCGGCGTCGAGAAAATTCGCCTCACCGGCGGCGAGCCACTGGTGCGCCGCGACATCACCCAGCTGGTGGATGAAATCGGCTCGATGCCGGGCCTCAACGACTTCACCATGACCACCAACGGTGCCAGCCTGCGCAAGCACGCCAAGCAGCTATACGCTGGCGGCATGCGGCGTCTCAACATCAGCCTGGATTCGCTTGACGCGGAACGCTTCAAGCAGCTCACCCGCACCGGCGATCTTGATAAAGTCATCGACGGCATCCGTGCCGCCAAGGAAGCCGGCTTCGAGCGCATCAAGCTCAACGCGGTCATCCTCAAGGGGCGCAACGAGGATGAAGTGCTCGACCTGGTCGAGTTCGCCCGCCGGGAAGGCCTGGATATCAGCTTCATCGAGGAGATGCCGCTGGGCGACGTGTCCGACCACTCCCGCGCAGAAACCTTCTACTCGAGCGACGACGTCCAGGCGCTGATCGAAACCCGCTATCCGCTGATCGCCACCCCGGAAACCACGCCCGGCCCGTCGCGGTACTTCCGGATGGCCGACAGCAACAGTCGCGTCGGTTTCATCTCGCCGCACAGCCATAATTTCTGCGATACCTGCAACCGTGTGCGTGTGACCGTCGAAGGGCGCTTGCTGCTATGCCTCGGCAACGAGCACTCGGTGGATCTGCGCGCCGTACTGCGCCGTCACCCGGGCAACATGCAGGCGCTGAAAGATGCCATCATCAACGCCCTGCCGCTCAAGCCCGAGCGCCATCACTTCACCACCGACGGCGACGTGCAGGTGGTACGCTTCATGAACATGACCGGCGGCTGAGCATGGCGGCACTGTCGAACGTTCCCGTCCATATCGTCACCGGCTTTCTGGGGAGCGGCAAGACCACGCTTATCCACAGCCTGATCGAGCAGAAGCCTGTGGATGAAAAATGGGCGATCCTGGTCAACGAGTTTGGCCAGATCGGTATCGACCAGGCAATGTTCGATACCCGCCACGATGTCGTCGTCAAAGGCCTGCCCGGTGGCTGCCTGTGCTGCCAGCTGGCGTTCGTGCTGCAGGCCGCACTGGTCAACTTGCTGGCGCGCAGCCAACCCGACCGTGTGATCATCGAGCCTTCCGGCCTGGGTCACCCCGCCGGCCTGGTGGATCTGCTGCGCGGCGACGCCTTTCAGGGGGTCGTCGAGGTGCGCGATATTCTGGCAACGCTCGATCCGCGCCGCCTGGACGAGCCGCGCGTGGTGGCGCACGAGACCTTCCGCGACCAGTTGGAAATTGCCGACGCGGTCGCTCTGACCATGCGCGATCAAAGTACCGCCCAGCAGCTCAGCGCGGCGCATGCCTTCATTGCCGAGCGCTGGCCACCACGCAAGTGGGTTCACGAAGTCCAGGATGGCAACCTGCCGCTGGCCCGCCTGCTGGAAGGCGGGCACGCGCAGGGTAACAGCAACGTTCCGGAGGCCCACCAGCCGCTCTCCGCGCCGCCAAGCCTTGAGGGCGGCTTTTTCGACATGCCGCCGGCACCGGGCGCGCCCCAGTGCGAGACCGGCACGTCGCTTGGCTACGCGAGCACCGGACTGCGCTGGCATCCAAGCGATGTGTTCGACCTGGATCGCCTCGCAGCCCAACTGGGCGAAATGCCCCCGGGCGTGCGCGTCAAAGGCGTCTTCCATACCGATAGCGGCTGGCGACAGCTCAACCGCGCCGGCGGCACGCTGAGCGTCACGCCGGCCACCTGGCGACAGGATTCCCGCGTCGAAGTGATTGCCCCCGAGACATCGGTAGCCAGGGCACCTACTCCCGATAACCTAAAAGCCACTTTCGCGCGCACCCTGACCGCCTAGATCGTCGACTCGGCCGATAGCATCGCCTCCAGCGCGTCCAGCGGCATCGGCCGGCCATAGCGATATCCCTGGTAGGTGCGGCAGCCATGTGTCAGCAGCCAGGCCTGCTGATCATCGCGCTCGACACCCTCGGCGATTACCTCAAGCGACAGGCTTTGCGCCAGCGCGATGGTACTTTCCACAATCGCCGCGTTGGCCTTGCTGTGGATGACCTGCTGGACAAAGGACTGATCGATCTTCAGCTGATCCAGCGGCAGGTGCGCAAGATAGGCAAGCGATGAATAGCCGGTACCAAAGTCATCCAGCGAGAAGCGCACGCCCTTCTGCTTGAGCCGCAGCATCTTGTCGCGGGCATCGTCGCGCTCCTCAAGAAATAATGACTCGGTCACCTCCAGCTTGAGCTTGTGGCACGGCGCCTGGGTGCGCTGCAGGATGGCCTCCACCTTGGCGACAAAATCCACCTGCCGGAACTGCAGCGGGCTGACGTTGACCGCCACGCTGAGCTCGGCAAACGCTGGGTGATGGGCCCACTGCGCCAGCTGCCGGCAGGCCGTTTCCAGCACCCAGTCGCCCACCGGATTGATCAGCTCGGTGGTTTCGAGCAGCGGTATGAAAACGCCCGGCGAGACCAGGCCGCGCTCGGGGTGCTGCCAGCGCAACAGCCCCTCCACGCCGATACAGCGCCCTGCCTGATCGACCTGGGGCTGGTAGTAAAGCCGCCACTCGTCGTTGGCCTGCGCCTCGCGCAGTTCGTTTTCCAGACGCACCCGCGACAGCAGCTCGGCCTGCATGGTGGGGTCGAAAAAGCTCAGCGAGGAGCGACCGTTGCGTTTGGCCTGAAACAGCGCCATGTCGGCCTGCTGCAGGTAGTCGTCGACCGTGCTGGACGGATCACTCACCACGGTAATGCCAATGCTCGCCGTGACGCTGACGCTATCTTCCTCAAGGGCGATGGGCTGCTGCATGACATCCTGGAGTTTTTGCGCAATGCTTTCGGCAAGCTCGGCGGTGTGCTCACGACGTTGACCGAGCCCTTCGATCAGCACGGCGAACTCATCGCCGCCAAGCCGCGCCAGGGTATCGGTTTCACGCAGCGCCTGCCCCATCTGGCGACCCAGGTGTTGCAGCAGCTGGTCGCCGGCAAAGTGTCCGAGGGTATCGTTGACTTGCTTGAAATTATCGATATCGATGAACAGCAGGGCACCGCAGCGTGAATGACGGTTGGCCTCCTTGAGTGCGGCCTCCATACGATCCATGAACAGCCGACGGTTGGCGAGCCCGGTCAGCGGGTCGTAAAACGCCAGCTGGTGGATCTCTTGCTCCGCCGCCTTACGTTCGCTGATATCGCTCATTGTCGCGACATAGTGTGTCAGGGTGCCTTGCGGGTCGTAGACGGCGCTGATGGTCAGCCAGTCGGGAAACACATCGCCGTTTTTGCGCCGGTTCCAGACCTCGCCTTCCCAGCTCCCGGTGGCCTGCACACGACGCCATATCTTGCGATAGAAGGCGGCGTCGTGGCGCCCCGAGTTGAGCATGCGAGTACGCTTGCCCACGACATCGTCTTCGCTGTAGCCGGTGATCCGGGTGAAGGTATCGTTGACCTTCATGATGTGCCCCTTGGCATCGGTAATCAGCATGCCCAGGTGCGTTTGAAACGCCGTGGCGGAAATCCTCAGCTCGGCGTCACTCTGATAGAGGCGATGCTCGACCCTTAGCCGATTCAGATAATGACGCACGCCCCAGGCGCCCAGCAGAGCGATCAGCACCACAACCCCGGTCAGTATGCCCGCACGCTGGCGCCAACTGGCCAGTTGAAGCTGAACATCTTCGCCGACCACCAGCAGCAGCGGCAGTCCCTCTATCCACTGCATCTGGAACAGCCGCTCGCGGCTGTCCAGCGGCGAGGTCATTTGCAGCATCCACTCCTCGGCGCCCTGCTCGATCATGTCCAGGGTTTCGGGACTGTCGATCTGCCAACCGGAGGGCAGAGGATCCTCCAGCGCGGGCAAGCGCGCGATCAGCTTGAGCTCGCTGTCGACCAGAGCAATGCTCTCACCCTCGGTCACGCCCAGGCGCTGCAGGGCGCGATCGAACACCCGGGGGGAAATCCGCGCCACCACGATGCCGTTGAACTCGCCGTTGTCGAGGGTCAAACGTCGCGCCTGATACAGAAAGTAGCGATCGTCCTGAGAGGATGAATACAGCGGCGTTACCAGATTGGTGCGCGTCTGCTGGTCGCGAAACGATTTAAAGAACGTCGAACCGCTCAGATCGCGACCGACCTGCTCCGTGCTGATCACGCTGGCTCGCACAATACCGTCGGCGTCGATGATCCCGATATCATCGATCCAGTCCACATAGCGGCTGCGGTTGAGCAATGCCCGCTGTAGCGGTTGGGCGTCTCCCCGGGTGGGCATGCCCTCATAGGCAATCAGCTCAGCAATGCCCATCAATGCCTGGTCGCTTTGCGCAAAAACGCCTTTCGCCCACTCGGCCGCGACATCGGCCCTGGCGGCGTTGCGCGACTGAATCACATGAATTTCCTGACGATATTGCTCGTAAAGCAGCCACGCAAAAATGCTCAGCAACAGCAGTAATGCCACCCCGTAAAGCGTCAAGGCGCCATGGCGTTGCTGACGGTATTTTTTCGCCAAATCGGCCGGGAGCGGGATAACAGGTTGTGGCATTGCGCAGGCGCCTTGTCATAAAGTGGCATTAAGATGACGATAACGTTTTAACATAAGCCCAAACACACATGATATTGAAGGGCTATTTGTGAAAAGTATATCGCCCCTTTTCAACGTGCCTACCAATAAATCCACTGATGATCCGTCATGAGAGCCTGCCATGCCCGCGCTTGGTCAAATGAGCGACTACGAGATTCGCCTGATCCGTATTTTTCAGACGGTCGTGGAGTGCGGTGGCTTTACGGCGGCGGAGACCACGCTGGGAATCAGCCGGTCGGCCATCAGCCAGCACATGAACGACCTGGAGGGTAGGCTCGGCTTTTCGCTTTGCCAGCGCGGCCGCGGCGGCTTCAGCCTGACCGAGGAAGGCAAGGAAATCTACCAGGCGGGACTGACGCTGCTGACGGCGCTGGAAACCTTCAAAAGCGACGTCAACGCGCTGCACCAGACGATCAAGGGCGAGCTGAATATCGGCATTACCGACAACCTGGTGACCCTGCCCGCCATGCACGTTACCCATGCGCTGGCCCGGCTGAGCGCGCCGGAGCACGAGGTCACCCTGCACATTCACATGGAGCCCTCGGATGCGGTGATTCGCGGCGTGATGGACGGCCACCTGCACGTCGGCGTGGTGCCTGCAGTAAACCTGCCCACCAGCCTGGATACCCAGCACCTATACGACGAACCGTCCTATCTGTATTGCGCCACCGGGCATCCGCTGTTTGACCGGGCAGGTGATGCGCTGACGCTCGAGGCGCTGGCCCGCTACCCGGCGATTTCACCCCGCTACCCGCTGCCGGTGGAGGCGCGCCAAGCCCACGATGCGCTAAGCCTGCGTGCCTCGGCCTCCGACCGTGAAGGCGCGGCCTTTCTTATTCTCACCGGGCGTTTCATAGGGTTTCTTCCCGAACACGTGGCCGCGCAATGGGTCTCGGCAGGCAAGATGCGCGCGCTGGACAGCCCGCGCCAGCACTATCGCATTCCCTTTGCGCTGATCTCCCGCCGCGACCGAAGACCCAACCGCGTGGTGGAGGCCTTCCTGCAGTTTATCGAGTCGCCCTAGGCCCCAAAACGCCAACACCCGGCGCGTGGCCGGGTGTGTCTCAGGAAGGCAAGCGTCTTCCTAGGGGAGCTGTTCGCTGGGCTCCCGGTCAGCCACCGGCGCGGGGCCGGCCATCGGGGCCGTGGCCAGTAACTGACTTGCGATGTAATAAACGATCGCGCCCAGCGCCGAGCCGGTAAACCAGCCGTAGTCGTAGAACCAGTACATCGTCCCCGTGGTCAGCGCAATCAGGGTCAGCGCCACCGGTACGCCAAAGGCGATAAAGCCGGCGATATTGACGGCGGGGTAAGCATGGTTATCCATGTAAAGGCTGGGGACGTCCAGGCACTGCTTCTTGATCAGGAAATAATCCACCGCCATGATCCCCGCGATCGGGCCAAGCAGGCTGGAATACCCCAGCAGCCAGTTGGAGTACATCTGTTCAAGCGATACCCCTGGCGGGATGATGCCCGCTTTTTGGAGCAGGTCATAGCCCATCAGCAACACACCCACCGCACCGGTCATCAGTACACCACGGGTCTGATTGATCATTTTGGGCGCAATATTCTGAAAATCATTGGTCGGCGAGACAATATTCGAGGCCGTGTTGGTAGAAATCGTGGCGATAATGATCAGCAGCATCGCCAGCACTACCCAGAACGGGCTATCGATATAGCCGATCAACCGCACCGGGTCAGCCACGGTTTGACCGACAAGCGTCTCGGAGGCAGCAGTCATCACTACACCCAGTGAGGCAAAGAAAAACATTGTCAACGGCAGGCCAATCACCTGCCCGACAATCTGATCTTTCTGACTTTTGGCAAAACGACTGAAATCGGGAATATTCAGCGACAGCGTCGCCCAAAAGCCTACCATGGCGGTTAACCCGGCAAAGAAGTAGCCATACACTGACGCACCTTCGGGACGCGACGGCGGCTGCGCCAGCAGCTCGGTCATCGAGGTGTGCGGCCACGCCCACACCATCAAGCCAATACCCACCGCCAATAGCAACGGTGCGGCCAGGGTTTCCAGCCACTTGATCGACTCCGCACCGCGAATGACCACATAAAGATTCATCGCGCCAAACACGAAAAAGCCGATGACTTCACCGACGCCGCCCAGTGCCGCCCAAGCGGGGATTAATTCGGAAAGCAGCAGGTGAATGGCCAGTCCGCCGAACATGGTCTGAATCCCGAACCAGCCACAGCCGACGAGCGCCCGAACCAGACACGGCACGTTGGAGCCAAAGATCCCGAACGAAGAGCGCAGGACCACGGGAAACGGAATCCCGAATTTAGTACCCGGAAAAGCGTTGAGCGTGAGCGGAATCAAGACAATCACGTTGGCCAGTAATATGGCGAACAACGCCTCCCCCACACTCAAGCCAAAGTAGGCGGTCAACACACCCCCAAGTGTGTAGGTGGGTACGCAAATCGCCATCCCCACCCACAGCGCAGCAATATTCCATTTAGTCCAGGTTCGTTCACTCGCCTGGGTGGGCGCGATGTCCTTGTTGAAGCGCGAGCTATCGCGAACATCGTCTCCCACATCCAATTCAATCAGCCCTTCTCGGTCTACCATCTGAGAGGTTGTTTTCGTCATTGGTCTCTCCTCAGTGTCATCCGCTTCCCAGAAAACCCTCACGGTCTGAGGTTGTTTCAAGCAATAAGCGTGCCGACTAAGCCACCCTAGTCACTTAACTTATTGATCAAAAAACTGTCTTCCAGGACAAGAATTTTATTGTTGTCGTCATCTTGCCGACTTCTGAGTCACCGAATACCCAGCAGACTAAAAAAGGCTAGATCAAAAAAAATATTTGCACCAACTTCAAACATCAAAAACTGTCTTTATTTTCAATAATACACACTAACCAACTGATTAATAATCATTAATTAAAAACTCCAAAACAGTGCGCGCCCTCACCAGATTAGGGAGCGCGCAACGCTTGAATAAAAAAGTCAAATTAACTCAATGAGTTAAGCTGCATCTTAAAAAAACCACCGACTCACTTGCTAAAACGCACAACCTGACGATACTTTCTTAAAAGCTGTCGAAACAGTCAGCTTTGGAAGTTTCTCGCTGAAACAGAACATCAAATAAAACTAATACTTTGGCCTAATACTGATTAAGAGGGCGTGTCTGATGCAGAAGATGAAAATCGGCCTGATCCAAATGGGGCTAAAAACCAGCACCGACCTGGAACCGGCGGCGATTCGCGATGCCATGAACGAGGCCCACCTGCCGCTGGTCGAACAAGCCGCCGAGCAGGGCGTGCAGGTACTCTGCTTCCAGGAAGTGTTCAACCAGCCCTACTTCTGTCCCAGTCAGGACACCAAGTGGTACGCCGCCGCCGAACGGGTGCCGGAAGGCCCCACTTGCCAGATGATGCAGAAACTCGCCGCCAAGCACCGCATGGTCATCATCGTACCCGTCTTTGAGGAAACCGAGACCGGCGTTTACTACAACACGGCGGCCGTATTCGACGCCGACGGCAGCTACCTGGGCAAGTACCACAAGACCCATATTCCACAGGTAGCCGGGTTCTGGGAGAAATTCTTCTTCAAGCCGGGTAAATCCAACTGGCCGGTGTTCGATACCGCCTTTGGCAAGATCGGCGTTTATATCTGCTACGACCGTCACTTCCCGGAAGGCTGGCGGGCGCTGGCACTCAACGGCGCCGAGGTGATCTTCAACCCTTCCGCCACCGTCGCCGGGCTCTCCCAGTACCTTTGGGAGCTGGAGCAGCCCGCCTCGGCCGCGGCCAACGGCTGCTTTATCGCCGCCATCAACCGCGTGGGTACCGAAGCACCCTGGAATATCGGCAATTTCTATGGCTCCAGCTATATCGTTAACCCGCGCGGCAAGATCGAGGCCCAGGCCAGCGAAACAGAAGACGAACTGCTGGTGCACGAAATCGATTTGGACATGGTTCGCGAGGTACGCAACAACTGGCAGTTCTTCCGCGACCGCCGCCCGGAGACCTACACCCGCCTGACCGACGGCGAATAGCCCGGCCACCTGATAAGCAAAGGAGCGAGCAATGAGCCTATTGATCAAGGGCGGCACTGTCGTCACCAATACCGATACCTACCGCGCCGACGTGCTCTGCGTTGACGGTAAGATTCACGCTATCGGCACTGATTTAGACATACCCGATGGTTGTGAAGTCGTCGATGCCAGCGACCAGCTGGTGATGCCCGGCGGTATCGACCCCCATACCCACATGCAGCTGCCCTTCATGGGCACCGTGGCCAGTGAGGATTTCTATACCGGCACCGCGGCCGCGCTGGCGGGCGGCACCACGTCCATCATCGATTTCGTGATCCCCCAGCCCGGACAGTCGCTGTTGGAAGCCTTTGAGACCTGGCAAGGCTGGGCGGAAAAGGCCGCCACCGACTTTGCCTTCCACGTGGCGATTACCTGGTGGGACGATAGCGTGCGCGAGGAAATGGGCACCCTGGTGCAGAAGCACGGGGTCAACAGCTTCAAGCACTTCATGGCCTACAAGGGTGCCATCATGGCCACCGATGACATCCTGGTGGAGAGCTTTTCGCGCTGCCTGGAGTTGGGCGCGGTGCCGACGGTTCACGCTGAAAACGGCGAGCTGGTCTACCACATGCAGCAGAAACTGCTCGCCCAGGGCCTTACCGGACCGGAGGCCCATCCGCTTTCGCGCCCGCCCCAGGTAGAAGGCGAGGCGGCCAGCCGCGCCATTCGTATCGCCAGCACCCTGGGTGCACCGATTTATCTGGTGCACGTTTCCACCAAGGACGCCGTGGACGAAATTGCCTACGCCCGGGACCAGGGGCACCAGGTTTACGGCGAATGCCTGGCCGGCCACCTGCTGATCGACGACAGCGTCTACCAGGATACCGACTGGGGCCGCGCCGCCGCCCACGTGATGAGCCCGCCCTTCCGCCCTAAAGGCCATCAGGAAGCGCTTTGGCATGGTCTGCAGTCCGGCAACCTGCAGACCACCGCCACCGACCACTGCTGTTTCTGTGCCGATCAAAAAGCCGCAGGCAAAGACGACTTCACCAAGATTCCCAACGGCACCGCCGGGGTCGAGGACCGCCTGGCCGTGCTGTGGGATGAAGGCGTCAACACCGGCAAGCTGTCGCCCCAGGAGTTTGTCGCGCTGACGTCGACCAACACCGCCAAAATCTTCAACCTTTACCCCCGCAAGGGCGCCATTCAGGTGGGTGCCGACGCCGATATCGTGGTGTGGGATCCCAATGGCACGCGGACGATTTCCGCCAAGACCCACCACCAGAACGTCGACTTCAATATCTTCGAAGGCAAGACGGTACGCGGCATCGCCCGCCACACCATCAGCCAGGGCAAATGGGTATGGCGCGACGGTGAGCTGCGCGCCGAGCGCGGCGCAGGCCGTTACCTGGAGCGCCCCGCCTACCCCGGCATGTTCGAGCTGCTGGCCAAGCGCGCCGAGCTGAATGCGCCGATGGCGGTCAAGCGCTGACCCATAAAGAACGACCAAGACCAACAGCTGTGCCCATAACAACAGCGGAGGCTCTACCGTGACTAGCCAACTGAACCATCTACCCAGCGCCAAAGAGGTCGGCACTTACGACCCAGCTACGCTGGCAAGCAACTTTAGCGATCTTCACCCACCGCTGACGCACCGACAGGCGATGATCGAAAGCCAGCGCTGTCTTTACTGCTTTGATGCGCCCTGCGTGGAGGCCTGCCCGTCGGAAATCGACATCCCGAGCTTCATTCGCCAGATCAGCGAAAACAACATCAACGGCGCGGCGGAAACCATCCTGGAAGCCAACATCCTGGGCGGCAGCTGCGCCAGGGTGTGCCCCACCGAAATCCTCTGCGAGCGTAGTTGCGTGCGCAACCACGACGCCGAGTGCCAACCGGTGCTGATCGGCCTGCTTCAGCGTCACGCCACCGACAACATGCAGTTCGATGGCCACCCGTTCAAGCGGGCTGCCACCACCGGTCGGCATATTGCCGTGGTCGGCGCAGGCCCCGCGGGACTCTCCTGCGCGCACCGACTGGCGATGCTCGGCCATCAGGTGACCCTCTTCGAGGCCGAGCAAAAGCCCGGCGGGCTGAACGAGTACGGCATCGCCCGCTACAAGATGACCGATGACTTCGCCCGCAAGGAAGTCGAGTTTCTGCTCGAGATCGGCGGCATCGACATCCAGTACGGCCAGCGCCTGGGCGACAACCTGGAACTGGCCGCCCTGCATCAGCAGTACGACAGTGTATTTCTCGGCCTTGGGCTAGGTACCAGCCGCGCCCTGGGGCTTACCGGCGATGAAGCACCCGGCCTGATGCCCGCCGTGGACTACATCAAGACCCTGCGCCAAACCGATGACCTGGGCAGCCTCGCCGTGGCCAAGCGCTGCATCGTGATTGGCGCAGGCAATACCGCCATCGACATGGCGACCCAGATGGCCCGCCTGGGCGCCAGCGAGGTAACGCTGGTCTACCGTCGCGGCGTCGAGGCGATGTCCGCCACCGACCACGAACAGGAGATCGCCAAAGCCAACGGCGTGCGCATGGTCACCTGGGCACAGCCCGACGACATTCTGCTGGACAGCCAAGGCCGGGTGGCCGGCATGCGCTTTGCCAAGACCCGCGAACAAGCGGGGCAACTGACAGCGACCGGCGACACCTTCGAGATTGCCGCCGACGCCATCTTCAAGGCGATTGGTCAGGGCTTTGAAGGGGCAAGCCTTCGCGACGCCACCGCCGCCGAACTCGCCCGCGACGGCGAGCGCATTCAGGTGGATGACATGCTGCGCACCTCGCTGCCCAACGTTTACGCCGGCGGTGACTGTGTAAAACCCGGCCAGGATCTCACCGTTCAGGCCGTGCAGCACGGCAAGCTTGCCGCCCACGCCATTCATCAGGCGCTCGTCGCCAAGCAGGAGGCCGCATGAACACCCTCAATTTTACCCCACCAGGCAAGCACGACAGCGGCGATAGCGTGGTCAACGGCGTTGATCTATCAGTCAATTTCGCCGGCATCAAAGCCCCCAACCCGTTCTGGCTGGCGTCCGCCCCGCCCACCGACAAGGCCTACAACGTGGTACGCGCCTATGAAGCGGGCTGGGGCGGCGTGGTGTGGAAAACCCTCGGCGAAGAGCCGCCCGCAGTGAACGTGTCGTCGCGCTATTCGGCCCACTACGGCAAGAACCGCGAAGTGATCGGTTTTAACAATATCGAGCTGATTACCGACCGCTCGCTTGAGATCAATCTCGAAGAAATCACCCAGGTGAAGAAGGACTGGCCCGACCGGGCATTAATCGTTTCCATTATGGTGCCCTGCAATGAAGGGGCCTGGGCCTATATTCTGCCGTTAGTGGAAGCTACCGGCGCCGATGGCATCGAGCTTAACCTGGGCTGCCCCCACGGTATGCCCGAACGCGGCATGGGCGCGGCGGTGGGCCAAAACCCCGACCTGATCGAGAAGGTCACCTACTGGTGCAAGAAGCACTACTCGAAGCCAGTCATTGTGAAACTGACCCCCAATATCACCGACATTCGTGTGGGCGCCCAAGCGGCACTGCGCGGCGGTGCGGATGCGGTGTCGCTGATCAACACCATCAACTCGATCACCAGTATCGACCTGGACAATATGGTCGCCAAACCCACCGTGGGCCACCAGAGCACCCACGGCGGCTACTGCGGCAGCGCCGTCAAACCCATCGCGATGAACATGGTGGCGGAAATTGCCCGCGACCCGGCGACGCCCACGCTGCCAATCTCTGGCATTGGCGGCATTGCCACCTGGCGGGATGCGGCGGAGTTTATCGCCCTCGGCGCAGGCAGTGTGCAGGTATGTACCGCGGCGATGCTCAACGGCTTTCGCATTGTGGAAGAGATGAAAGACGGGCTTTCCCGCTGGATGGCGGAAAAAGGTTACGACTCGATCGAAGCGTTCTCGCGCAAGGCGATCCCCCAGACCACCGACTGGAAGCATCTGGATATCAACTTCAAGACCATCGCCAAGATCGACCAGGACTTGTGTATCGAGTGCGGCCGCTGCTATATCGCCTGCGAGGATACTTCTCACCAGTCGATTGCCAAGCTCACCGAACAGGACGGCGCGCGCCGCTACGAAGTCATCGAGGAAGAGTGCGTGGGCTGCAACCTGTGCCAGATCACCTGCCCGGTGGAGAACTGCATCACCATGGTGCCCCAGGAAACCGGCAAGCCCTTCCTGGCCTGGGATGACGACCCGCGCAACCCCTTCCGCGCGGCCTCTTGATCAACGCCCCATAAAACGCCACCGCCCCCACTGAGTGAGGGCGGTGGCGTTTTTGTTGCCGCTTTATCGTTATCCAGCGTCAGCCGCGAAGCTTAAAACTCTTCCCAGTCCTGGTCGGCGGTTTGCTCGGCCTTCGCCTTTTTGCCACTTTGGGCGGCAGGCTGCCTTAACGCCGGTTGCGCTTGGGGCGCTGTAAGCGGGGCATGCTGGGTGCGGCTTTCGCCTTCCGCCAGACGGAAGGCGGACACGACGCTTTCCAGCTTGGCCGCCTGCTCTTCCAGCGAGCTTGCCGCCGAGGAGGCCTCTTGAACCAGCGCGGCGTTCTGCTGCGTCACCTCGTCCATCTGGGTAATGGCCTGGTTGACCTGCTCGATCCCCGCGCTCTGTTCCTGAGACGCCGATGAAATTTCATCCATGATGTCCGTCACACGGCGCACCGAGGAGACGACATCACGCATCGTGTCACCCGCGCTTTCGACCAGTGCCGACCCTTCTTTGACCTGACTGGATGACGCCTCGATCAGTGTCTTGATCTCCTTAGCGGCGTCGGCGCTGCGGCTGGCGAGATTACGCACTTCGCTTGCCACCACCGCAAAACCACGCCCTTGCTCGCCCGCGCGTGCTGCCTCCACCGACGCATTGAGCGCCAGGATATTGGTCTGGAAGGCAATGGAGTCGATCACCCCGATGATATCGGCCACTTTCTGGGAGCTGTCGGAAATCCCGTGCATGTGGGTAATGACGTTTTCGACCACCTCGCCGCCACGCCCTGCGGTACTTGAGGCATCGTTCGCCAACTGGCTCGCCTGGCGGGCGTTATCGGCATTCTGTTTAACGGTGGTGGTCAACTGTTCCATGCTGGCGGCGGTTTCCTGAAGCGATGCCGCCTGCTGCTCGGTTCGCGATGACAGATCCGCATTCCCGGAGGCGATTTCACGCGCGCCGATATGAATGGAGCCGCTGCTATCGCGTACCTCAGAGACGGTTTTGGCCAGGTTGCCCTGCATGTACTGCATGGCGCTGAACAGCTTGCCGATTTCATTGCGGCCCCGGGCGGTGACGTTGCCGGAAAGATCATTTTGCGCGATGCGCTCGAAGTGCTCTACCGCCTCGTTGAGCGGTTTGACAATCGCCCCTACCATGGCGATGCGAACGAACAGCACCATTAATGCCGCCAGTACCAACACGGCGATATCGATGTAGCCAAGCAGCTGCATGTCACTTTCATAATCGGTGACCATGAGCTTGTTTTGATCCGCCATGTAATCGTTGTAAGCCCTGCTCGCCTCGATGAACTGCTGATTCAAATCACTGGCCGTTTCTCTTGCGTTGCGAAAAGCGTCCTCGTCACCGGCGGCCAGCGCCGCTTCCTGGGGCAACAGCCCCTCTTCGATCAAGCGTTCGAAGCTTGCTATCAAGGTGTCTACACGGGGCGCCGGCACGGCGATCGATTCAAATTGGTCAAAATGATCTCGCGCATTTTCCTGCATGTCCTGGGCTTCCGCCAGGTATTGACGGGCCGAGCGAGCATCGCCTTCATAACTCGCGACAAAACTGTTTACATAAAAAAGCTGTGCGTTTGCTACCGATAACTGGCCTTGGTTAACCTCGCGCATTTGATCCGCCGCACGGTCAACCTCTCTAAGCGAAGCGCTACCCTCTTCGCCCGCTCGATAACCAAGAAAGCCGATAACGATAATTAATAACGAAAAGACAGCAAGAACGAGGGTTAACCCCATCTTGACGGACACATTGCTGAGTAGACGATTCATGGTGCGGTACTGCTCCTGGCTAGGTATATTCACTTTAGATGATCTTGATAACCTAGCCGCAGACTGACCGATGGCTTGGATTATAAGAACAATCTTTTATCTTGTACGCAAAACTTTATCGGCCAAGATAAATGCCACTTTAGCGAAAACCCAAAATTATTTAAACTCCCAACTCTTTGCAACCAGTCAATAATCAGGAACTGTTAATCTATGAACAAAGTTTTAAACTTAACCTATGTTATCGAATAATATTCAATCATGTGTGTATGGACTATAACGGCATTAATTTCGTTACTTACTAATGTAGCTTTGGCACTGCCGATTCATCACGCCGGGAGCACTATTGCGCCTAGAAAACAACTCGGCCGCAAATTCTGAGTGCAACACCTGACCAAACCGGTAGGGTGTTGTATCCATGTCATATTCTGAACTCTGCACTGAAGAACGTGCC
>NZ_JARWAI010000013.1:0-123896 GCF_031451645.1 Vreelandella gomseomensis
AAAGGAACGTCGTTTTCTGGTCATCAGACACCTCGTTTATGGTGGCGATCTTACCACCTACGTTGGTGTCCGGAATTATTGAACCACTACACGCCCCTGCTCCAACCAGGTATACCAAGTCAGCCCCACGCCCGCTAAAGCGGCGACTTCTTCACGCCTTAACCCCGGCGTACGCCTTCGGCGGCCACGAGGAAGCCCCATATCTTCTGGTGCGATTTTCTCTCGGTGCATGCGTAGAAACTCTGCCAAGTCTTCCCGCTTTCGAGCCAGCGTCCGGGGAGCAGTCATCCTGTTACCTTTAAATAACTCATCACTTTTAGTAATAGCATAAACGGTTAAATTGTACCCCCTAAAAAGCCTCTCCAGAATAGCCCTTCGCTGGCAAAACAGCGCTGGCGGATTCTTTCCTAATGCTTATGCCTGGAGTGTGTTATGGCTGACCAATCTCGTCTATCAGTATACCTCGTGGCACTGGGTGCGTTTGCACTTGGGATGGCCTCTTATGTGACTGCGGGGCTAATTCCCCTCATCGAAGACGCCTTTAGTGTCTCTGCGGCCACGGCGGCGCAGTTAGTCACCGCATTCACCCTAGCCTACGGCCTAGGCTCGCCTGTGGTCGTTGCGCTACTGCCTGGCAAGCACCAGCGCTTGGGCTTACTACTGGCGCTAGCCGTTTTTATTGTGGCAAATATCGCCAGCGCCCTGGCCACCAGTTTCTTATCACTCACGATATGGCGGGCGGTCGCTGGCGTTGGCGCAGGGGTTTACCTTGCCATGGGCATTGCCGCCTCAGCCGCTATAACGGCTGAGGCTCACCGCGGTAAAGCGATTGCCATCATTATGGGTGGTATGGCGAGCGGCACGGTACTGGGGGTGCCTATTAGCCTGTTACTGGCGGAGCGTTTTGGCTGGGCGTCAGCGATGTGGCTTATTTCAGCACTTGGGTTAATCGCCTACGCGGGGCTACAGGTAAAGCTACCTGCGCTTCCATCCGCACCAACGCTTTCACTTGTTCGCAAACTCGCTATTTTACGAAGCCCTCATGCCATGGCCATACTGGCGGTTTCCTTATTGGGCGCCATTGCCAGTTTGGGAATGTATACCTTTATTGCCCCGTTTATGGCGGCCACCGAATCAGGCGCTGTTCAGTCGATTACCGGCTATTTATGGGTGTGGGGGATTGGCGGCGTCGTGGGTAGTTTTCTGATTGGGCCTCTGGTGGACAGGTTTATCGGCCCTGTGATTACCCTGGCGATTATGTCGCTGCTCTTTTTGGCGCTCATTGCTCTGCCTTTCACGGCGTCGGTTCACCCACTTCTGACGTTACTGCCTATTGCGCTTTGGGGGGCGGTGGGCTGGGCGCTGCAAGTGCCACAAAACAACGAACTCGTTCGTACGCGCCAAGCCCACGGCGACGGTAACCTGGCCGTCGCACTCAATGAATCAGTGCTCTATTTGGGCAGTGCGATAGGCGCTGCGTTCGGGGGCGTTTTGCTGGCCTTCAGCTTTCCTGTTTCGACATTGGCCATTGGCGCGGGGGTTATCGCCGCTGTAGGTGCGGCGACACAGCTAATCATCGTCACACGCACTAAGCGTTAGCTCTGTTCGGACACGCCAAGGGGCCCTTTGCCTGCCGCTTGGCGGTTATGCAGACCACTGGCAGTGGGCGGATTAAAAAGCGACGAGCCTCCTCCAGACAAGTATGGTGGATAAAATAAGGGTTCTCTAACCCGCAAAGGCTCAAAAAGCCCCGCTCACTTACCGGAGAACATTCCAGACGCACCACGTTGGCAGGGGCGTATTGCATTACCCCAGAGTACCGAAGGCACCCCAGGGCTCGGAACCCAAAGTACGACTCAGTCCCAACTACCTTTGCCACCGCCGGTGCCAGTAACGGTGGATACGGCACCCGACTGGAAGTGGCCCAGCAGTTTGCTGTGGCTATCGAAGAACAGGATGCTCAGATAAACGGGCGTACCCTGAAACTCGAAACTCACCGTATCACGATAGAGCCGATCAAGATCATCCGTATAAACATCCCCCATGAGGGCACCGCCGCCCGCCGAAGAGATGCCGCCAGCATCGCCGTTGAAAGACTTTCCATCGGTGATATTAACCTGAAACTTGAGATAGAAAATCATGCTGGCCACGCTGCCGGTAGCCGGATAGGACTTCGTGGCCGTCATCAATGCATGTTCGACGTCATCAATATGTCCAGGTTCGAGCTTGTCGTGCATAGCAACACGAAAATCGTGGGCAATCATTTTTTTATCAATGGCTTGAGAAGCGTTCATTGTTAGATACCTCGTGTAGATATGGTGGTCTCAACGGTCATCAATCGACCGTGGCTTACTTGCCCTACGCATTTCAGCTTGGATAGCGCGTCATCACCGCATCAGCTCGGCATCACCCAAACTCGCTGGAACAACCACACATAGCTCAGGGGATCACTTCAGTATCAGCTTCTCGTCACCCCTTGGCAGCGACGTGCGCTCGAAAGACCCTAGAGCAAACGACTGCACAAGGAGCATTACCATGGACACTACACCGCTTCGGGTCGCCATCATTGGCGGCGGCGTCTCCGGCCTGTCACTTGCCTATTACCTGCAGAAGCTCGGCAGCAAGGAGGCCCAGCAGATAGACGTCACCTTATTCGAGCGCAAGACCACTCTAGGCGGCAACGCTGAAACGGTGTGGGTCGATCTGGGCAATCGAAAACAACCGGGAAAGCCCGATTCGCCTTATCAGCGCTGGGCAGACCTTGGCGTCAATGATGTCAACTTGGCTACCTACCATCGCCTTCACGCCGTGCTAAGCGAGATCGGCGAGTTAGCGCGTATGAAGCCGCTTGAAAATACCGAGAGCTATTTCAACCGTGACGGAACGATTGCTCTCACCGATGACCGCGACTTGGCCTGCGGCGTCAGCGACCCCGCCCATGAGCTGAGTAAAGCCGAGGGTGGCAAGCTGGCACCGCTGATCGACGTAGTACATCAGAGCGCCATCGACCTGGTTGAGAGCGGGCGCATTACGCCTCGCTACACGGTGGACGACTTCTTCGACAGCTGCGTTGCCAAGCCTCGCGATATGCTGGCTGCCACGGCGGATCATTTGGGTATCATCATTGACTGGCAGGATCCGGCATTGTCGGCCCGGCTGGAACGTATACGTCGCGTTATCTATTATCCACGCATATCCGCCATGTACTTTGCCGACGATCGTGGTCCAGGCGGTATGCCGCTCCAAGCGCCTTTCGAGTATTACCGCATTCAGGAAGGAGGCTCGCCCCCTGATCGCCGCTACTTCGAGCACGGTTCTCAGCACTGGCTTGAAGCATTGGCCGCTCATATCACTAACCCCGAGACTCAGGGCCCCAGCGTTAAGATTCTGCGCGGCATTGACGTGGAGGCAAGCCTCTCACCACAAGGTGTCAGGTTAAGCGAGCGTGCCGCTTCCGAAGCACGCCACTGGGAAGCCGACCTTCTAATCATGGCTACCCATGCCGAAGATGCCTTGCCAATGCTGACATTTGGTGACGGCCTTTCTGACACCCAGCGAGGCCTCCAGCATATCCTTGGCAAGGTGCGCTACACCCGCAGCTATAGCGTCTGCCATACTGCTGCCGTCCACATGCCACCAAATCGCAACCTGTGGCGCACCTACAACATTGAGGTGCGTAATCCCGAAGACACCTTCTTCCCGTACCGGATCGACTATGTCGCCAATCGCCACCAGAACGATGCAGAAAACCCAGCCTACAATCAGGCAGGCCTACCGCAGTTCTTCGTTTCCCTGGTGGATGATCTCAACCGGATTCCCCGTTGCGAGATGCTCGACAGGCGCCCCTCCCCCCTCAACGAACCCGCAGCACTAGCCGCCGCCGCACCCAGGGAAGCAGGCTATCGAAATCGACTGCCACCATTGGACAGCGCCCTTGAGACCAAGGCCTGGACGCTGTTCAAGCACAATGTACTCGATGCCAACTGCCTGGAGGCCCAAACGGAAATAGAGCGCTATAATCAAACGATCGCCCAGAGACGCTGCGAGGGCCACCTGGACGTATGCCCACTGCTGTTTGTCGGCGGCTGGACTCGCGGCGCAGGTCTACAGGAACAGTGTCTGGAACAGTCAGAGCATCTCGCCACTCTATTGATGAAGGGTACTGATGATGAAGGGTACTGATGATGAAGGGTACTGATGATGAAGGGTACTGAGCCAAGCGTACGATAGAACACGGGGCTAGTGCCGACTGGCCGCCAGGGAGGGCATTGTCATCAGCAGGCCAGCGGCTTCGCCCCGACGCCAGCAAGCACGTAATGTGTCCAGAGCGACCGCCTTTTCGCTCTCTTTGCCCTTCTCCAGCTCCAACTCCAGCCAATCAGCGTGAGCTTCAATCAGCTCCCGGTGATGCTCGCCCCAGGCGCAAGGTTCCGCTGCCATCAGTTGGGTCAAGCGGCGCGCATAATGGCGAGCCGTCGCCGGGCGGTCGTCAAGCAGACAGACCTCCGCTGCCGCGACCAGGAAACGGTAACCATTGTGTCCTACACAGCCCGTATTCAACAGCGCTTCGCCTTGCTGCAGCGTCGCCAAGCGAACCTCGGGATCGTCTTCAAGCAGTGCTCGAGTGCCTAACACCCAGGGCCCGATAAATGGCTTCAGCTTATGTTGCTCCACCAATTGCCAGGCACGCTCGATGCTGGCTTGAGCTTCCGCTCGACGGCCGGTAATTAGCTGGACCCGAGCGCGACTTTCCAAAAGAAAAGCCTCGAAGCGCCCTGACCCCAGCTCCAGAGCCACCGCCAGCGCCTGAGAGAGCTGCTCGTCGGCCTCATGGAGAGCACCCTGGGAAATCAGAATCCAAGCCGCCGTCATCCGTGCCACCACCTCGGCACGCCGATTACCAACTCGCTTGCCCAGCTCGGCAGCTTCAAAACAGTCCCTTAAAGCCTCCCCGGTTTCGTTGGCATAGAGCCGGGCCGTACCCAACATAAATAGATTTGAGGCCTCCAGCTCTGCATGGCCATGCCTTCGGCAGAGCGCCACGCAGTGATCGAAAAGCTCATAGGTGCTGCGCATCTGCCCCTCGGCATAGTGAGCATCGCCCAGGCCGCTAAGCGCTTGAATCTCGGTGCGTACGTCACCACCATGACGGGCCTGCTCCAGGGCTCGGGTATGATAGGCGCGGCTGGTGGCAAAATCGCCACGGGGAAAATAGAGGTTGCCCTTTAGGTAGAGCGCTTCTGCAAGGGGCAAGGGATCATCAAGCGCCTCGGCCAGCGGAAGCAGGCCATCCAGAATCATCTCTTCCGCCTCCAAAGCGTCGAGCATATTCAGCACCCGAGCCAACCAAAGGTCTGCAGCAATGCGCTGAGACTCATCCTGAGCGAATGTACGCGCGGCCTCAAAGTGCTCCCGAGCCGCTTGAATACGCCCAGTCGCCATCGCTACCTGACCTTGCAGTAGCATTAATCGGTACTCATCCTTCGGCGCATAATCGATGGCGTGACACTGCCTCAGCAGCGCCAGAGCTTCCTCATACCGATAGCGGGCTATTTCTTCCGAAGCCGCTTTCAGGAAAGCATCCGGCGCCTCCAGAGATCGCGCACGGTGAAGATGCCGCGCACACAGCCCCGGTTCCGCTTCGTTATACAACCCGGCCAGGCGAAGATGCAGACGGTCGCGCTGTATCTTGGGTATCCCTTCATAGATGCCCTGCAGAATCAGATCGTGCACGAAGCGGTAGCTCTCTTCATCTAGAGGGCGTACTAAGCTAAAGCGCTGGGGGAGTTCGGGTTGATAGTCGGGCTGTCCCAACATTTCCTGCAGCAGCGTCAGGGAGAATCTCTGCCCCATGACGGCAGCGATACATATTGCCCGACGATCCAGATCAGTGAGTTGATCCAGCTTGGTTTGCACCAGATTGGCAAGGCTGGCTGGCATACTGCTGTGAGGATGAAACAACAACATCTGGGTCAGAAATAGCGGATTACCCTGAGCTTGAGTCACTAAGCGGGAGATATGCTCAGCGTGAACCTTACCCACACTGGCGACCAGAGCCTCGGCCTCGTGGGCGCGCAGCGGCGGAAGCTCGATCAGTGTCAGCGGCGATTCAGGCAACTGTGGCCTTAGCCGGGTCTCCAGCGGATCCTGCTCAAGACGTGAAGTAAACAACCAGATCACGGGCGCTTCAAGCGTCTCCTGCAGCAGCCCGGTGAGAGTTCCTAGCAGCGCCTCATCAGCCCAATGTAGATCTTCAACTACCAGCAATTGCGGGCGGTGGATAGACCGAGCAAGAAGAATGTCTCGCAGTGCCAGAACCAAACGCTGGCGTCGAGTCTCCGGGGTCATGGCGGCGTAAAAACGCTGTGCATCTTCCGGTTGCGCCAATCCCAGCAATGGACGCAACAGCATGGCATGATCCAGGGATAGGCGGAGTGCCGAGAGGCGAGCAAGCAGATGTGCTTCATTTATCTCCGCATCGGACGTCTGAAGCAACGAACGTGCCAATTGCATCAACGGCCCCTCATCAGCGCGGGTGCCAAAGTCCAATACCTCGGCCTGGTGATGATCGGCATAAGTCGCCGCCATTTCGGCAAACTCAGCACTGAGACGCGTCTTGCCAATACCGGCCACGCCGCGAATATAGATCAAATGGCCAGCTTGGTAGTCTCGAGTACTCTCCAGAATGGCTTCCAACTGGCCCAGTTGCACACGCCGCCCCACCAACTCGAAGCGAATGTCATGCGCCTCGTCCCTGGGATGACGATAACGCAACCAATCGCCCCCTTCGTCGTCGAAAACAAAACGCTCGGCCAATTGCACCGCCACCCCACGGTCGACCCACACGCCGCTGCACTCCTCCGCCATGGCGAGAGCCGTATCATTCGGCCAGTGGTCAGCCCTGAGGTAAACAGCCTGGGCCAAGCCCTGCTCTACCAAAGTGGCGGCGCATAACAGGCCACGCTGCGCATCGCTACGGTAAGCCCGGTGCAGTCCGAAAAGCGCCTTACCTCCTTCCTCAAGGCTACCGCCGAAATGCTCGACCCAACTTGCCAGAGCCGACTGATCGGCCGCCAAGGCATGCAGTTGGATCAACACCCGAGCGTTCTCCATCTCCTCGATGTCGGCGGTGGACACGGCGAAAGCCTCGTCATCCTCTACCGACAGTGCCTCTACCTCGACCCCATAGATCTCGGCCAAGTGACGAGCAGTACGGTAAAGCACCTTACGCCCACTCTCAGCCCGTTTGATGGAGGCGATAGAGACGCACAGACGCTGGTCGAAGCAATATTCAGCCAGCGCTTCCTGGCTCAGGCCAAGCCGCCTGCGGTGCTCTTTCAAGCGTTGGCGATCCAGGCGCAAGCGCCCATCCTGGAGAGCTACCATTGTTAGCGGTTTCCTTTCTCTCAAAACACGCGGGAAATAAAGACTATCTCGCTTTATTATGCTTACATGAAAGGCTGCTGATCAAAGGCCTAGTTTTTTTAACATTCGATGTCAACAAATTAACGGCGCTAACGTGAAGCGTCGTTAACGCCAAACGATGCTAACCGACTGGCTAATCCTCACATCCAAACGTTGGCGACGGCGTCCAATTAAACTTGCTTCATGCCCGACTTCAACCAGTAAATGCAGCGCCTGTGGTTGTACTTGTCAATGACAACCCGAACGACCAGAGGCTCCCAAAAGCGGTGAGCAACGTCTAGGCGGTGTATGAACACACCACCTGATGGGCCATACCCACTCAGGAAACCAAGTAGGTTCAAATGGGCGCCCTGGTAACGGCCCATAATGATGGATGGAGCGTTTCATGTTTCTTCGTATAAGCTTTCTACTTGTCGCCCTCGTATTGCTGTCCTCCTGCGCTATGCCGCCGGATTCCCCGCGTTTTCAGCCCTCGGGCAGCCTGCCGCGCCATGATCAGCCAAGCTTCGATGAGTACGTGCGCGACACCCACGCGTGGATTGCCGACAATCGCGCCTTCATCGGCGACGACCGCCACCGCGAGATAGCGCTCAATGCCCCGTTTGAACGTCGCCCGGATACGCCGGAAAAACGCGGCATTCTATTCGTGCACGGGCTGGGCTCAAGCCCGTGGTATTTCACGGATATGGCCAACGCCATGGCGGAAGACGGCTGGCTGGTTCGTTCGATTCTGTTGCCGGGCCATGGCAGCCGCCCCGCCGACCTGATGCTGCCGGCCCATGAGGATTGGGAAGATGCCGTCGCCCATCACACCCAGCTGCTTGCGAATGAAGTCGATGAGCTCTGGCTGGGCGGGTTTTCGACCGGAGGCAACCTGGTGACCGCCCAGGCGTTAAAGGACGATCGCGTCGAGGGGTTGCTGCTGTTCTCCCCCGGCTTCTACCCGGACAGCCAATACCTCTTTCTTGCCCCGGCCATTTCTTATTTCTGGGACTGGCTAGACATCGACGACGAGGACAATATCGCCACGTACCAGTCGCTGCCGTCCCGCGGCGCCGCGCTGTATTATCGCTCGGTCAGCGCCGTGCAAAAAAACCTCGAAGCCGAGCACTTCGATAAACCCGTGCTGATGACCATGAGCCAGCACGACAGCGTTCTCGACCCCGCCGCCACGCTCGATGCCTTTCAAACCCGCTTTCCCAACCCGAAATCGCGCTTCGTTTGGTACGGCGACACACCGCCACACCTCGACGACCCTCGCATCACGGCACTCACCAGCTACCTGCCCGAACGACGAATCAGCAACTTTTCCCACATGAATGTGCTGTTTGCACCCGAGAACCCCTATTACGGTGAAGCGGGCAGCTACACCATGCTGGAAAACGGGCAGGAAGACCTCACCCCACCCGACGACCCGGACGCCCTGTGGTTCAGCGCCTGGGGCCAGCAGGACCCGGAAAAGTACCACGCCCGTTTGACCTGGAACCCCTACTTTGACGAGCTCCTCGACGACATCCGCGAGGTAACGGGCGACTGAGCGGTGACAATGGGCTGACCCATCGCGCCACTCACGTCTACGCTGTGAGACACCCATCACGACACAGGAGGCCATGATGAGTATCGAGCAACCCGAAACGCTCCATCTGGACAGCGATGACGCGACCGGCTACCCCAACTCCCCACTGCCAGTGTTGATCTACCGGGACGTTATCGACACTCGTGACCCAGAGGCGTGTGCCGCCACCTTCGAAGCCATGTTCAAGCGCCACGGCTGGCCGCCGGCATGGCGCTACCACCTGTATGACTTTGACCACTTCCACTCGACCGCTCACGAGGTCCTGGGCATTTTTCGCGGGCAGGCCCGTGCCCGGCTGGGCGGCCCCAACGGCCGCGAACTGATGCTTTGTGCGGGCGATGTACTGGTGCTGCCCGCAGGTGTCGGGCATGCCAGCCTCGAGGCGGATGATGACTTTTGCATGGTGGGCGCCTACCCGCCGGGGCAAAACCCGGCCATAGAGCGCGGCGACCCGGCACAGCTGGAAGCGGCGCAAGCGCGCGTGGCGAGCACGGCGATGCCCGAAAGCGACCCGGTCGGCGGTCCGTTGAAAAACCTGTGGCGCCAAACGACAGCGTAATCACCTTGACCCTGCCGATAAACGGTATTATCAACAGGCCTATACGTAGCCAGAGCCATCACCCAAGCCGCTCTGGCACTCCCATGCCAAATACCGAAGGAAAGTCCTATGCCAGCCTATGTGGTGATGATCAAAGAACACACCCACGACACTGACGAAATGGAGCGCTACAGCGAAAAGGCCAAAGCCGCCCGGGAAGGCCACGACCCGGAACCGCTCGCGTTCTACGGCGATTTTAAAGTGCTCGAAGGTAGCGCCATGGAAGGCGCGGTGATTTTACGCTTCCCCGATATGGCCGCCGCCCGCGCCTGGTATGAAAGCCCCGCCTACCAGGAAGCCCGCCAGCACCGTTTCCAGGGGGCCGACTATCGAGTGTTTATCGTGGATGGGATTGAAGGCGCCTGAGAAGCCAACCATCGTCTATCAAGAGAGGGCCGCATCATGATCGAGTCACGTGAAGACCTCGACGCCATCAAGCAGTCGTGCCAGTCGATGGTCACAAGGAGTTCAGGCCTTTCTGCCGGGGCGGCGATCATTCCCATCCCCGGGGTGGACCTTGGCTCAGACGTGGCCATCTTGATGCGGTTGATCCCCCGAATTAATGAAAAATTCGGTTTATCGCCTGAACAAATCGAAAGCCTGGATACCGAATCCAAGCTCTTTGTGATGACCGCCATCTCCAACACCGGCAGCAAGCTGGCCGGGAAATACATCACCAAAAAACTCATCGTGACGGTGCTCAACAAGATGGGCATCAAGGTCGCCGCGAAAGGCGTGACGAAGTTCGTCCCGCTAATCGGTAGCGCCGTGGCAGGCAGCATCAGCTTCACCGCCATGAAGGTGATGGGCAACCGTCATATCGAAGATTGCTACCAGATTGCCCTGGCAGCGCTGGAAGAAGAGCGGCTTGCGCATGAAATCGTGATCGAGCCAGAGCCAGCATCAGAGCCAGGACCGGTAAAGAAATCCCCTCAGTCGCAATAGCCCGGCCATCAGCCTTCTTTTTGATAAGTTTTTCCACCTTCGGCAGCATGTGCAAATTTTGCGCATGCTGAATTTCGCTCCAACTCTCCCTCTTTAAAAACGTTGCGAATGTGCTTTGTAATAATCGAACGCTCGTGTCCGAAAAATTTATACATCTGCGCCTGGCTGAACTAAACAGTCTCTTGCTCCAGCGTCACCTTCAGGCCCTACGCGTCATAAGTTACCCATGATCTTGGCATCTTGCTCACACAGGTCCATAATGAGCACTTAAAGATCCATGGGCTATCTCATGGGTCTTTAAGTACTCAAATAAACGGAATAGCGATGAAACGGGCACGCAGCTACTCTCGCGTTACGAAGCAGGCGCTCTCAATCTTTGGCAAGTTGATCAAGGCTGGCCGTTTGGAGCGCAAACTGACGGCTACCGAACTGGCGGAACGCGCAGGCATCACCCGCAAGACCCTCCGCAATATCGAAAACGGCGAAGCTGGTTCTGAGATCGGCACCGTCTTCGAGGTTGCCGCCCTCGTCGGTGTCCGTTTGTTCGATGCTGACGAGCGGACGCTTGCAGTGCACAGCGCCCACCTCGAAGAAAAACTAACACTGCTGCCTAAGAGCGTTCGCCCTAGTAAGCAGGAGGTCGATGATGACTTCTAAGCTTACTGACCACAAAGAAGCCTATGGCTGGATTTGGCTGCCGGGAGAAACACAACCCGTCGTGGCTGGCCGCATCACAAAGCAAAGGGGCACCTACGCTTTCAACTATGGCGCTAGCTATCTGGAGCGTGATGACGCGATACCCATCTATAACCCAGAGCTTCCACTCCGCCGCGGCCTGATCGAACCGGCCGCTGGCTTGGCAATGGCCAGTTGCCTTCGTGACGGCTCGCCCGACGCTTGGGGCCGCAGGGTTATCATCAACCGTCTGATGGGTGCCAAGGCCGCCGAGACCGAAACCAGCGACATCGACGAACTGACCTACTTACTTGAGTCGGGATCGGACCGAATCGGTGCCCTCGATTTTCAGCATTCCGCCACAGAATACGTTCCCCGCCTCAAGGCAGAAGCACCCTATGAGGAATTGCTTGAAGCGGCCGAGCGGGTCGAGCAAGGCGCCCTGCTGACGCCAGCGCTAGATCAGGCGTTGAACCACGGCACGTCGATCGGCGGCGCGCGCCCGAAAGCCCTGATCGATAACGGCGATCACAAAACAATCGCCAAGTTCTCGTCGAGCACGGACATTTACAGCGTCGTGAAAGCGGAATTTATCGCCATGAAGCTCGCGGCTTTATGTAAGCTCAATGTTGCCCCTGTCTCGATGATCTCAGCGGCTGGCAAGGACGTGCTGCTCATCGAACGCTTTGACCGCCTCAAATCAGAGGCTGGCTGGCAGCGTAAAGCGATGGTCTCGGCTCTGACGATGCTCGGCCTTGACGAAATGATGGCACGCTATGCGTCTTATGAAGATCTTGCCGAGATTATCCGTCACCGCTTCAGCGACCCACAGGAAACGCTGCGAGAGCTCTACGGACGGATCATTTTCAATATCCTATGCGGCAACACGGACGACCATGCCCGCAATCATGCTGCTTTCTGGGACGGCGAGATGCTCACTTTGACCCCAGCCTATGACATTTGCCCCCAAGGAAGAACCGGCAACGAGGCGACACAGGCGATGCTGATCAAGGGTGAAAACCGTATGAGCACGCTGCATAGCTGTCTCGCGGCCGCGCCTGATTTCTTGCTCAATGACACAGAAGCCAAGATCATCATTGAGCAACAGCTCGCAACGATTGCCAGTGAGTGGAAGGGGCTCTGCGAGGAAGCCAAGCTGACCGAGACTGACCGGAAGCTCTTTGCCGGTCGGCAGTTTTTGAACAGCTATTGCGTTGAAGGCCTGGGGGCCGGACATAGCCCGTTACGTGAAGGCTTTGAGTCTGCGCGCGCGCAATTGCTCGGTTAAAAAAGCGACCAGTTGCGTTGTTTTAAAACATGCATGTGCCGATTAACTCCACTATTCAGATCATTTTATGAGCCGATTAAGGTTTTTATTCGGCTCATAGGCCTGTGAGATAGATTCTTCGAATAGAAAGGGCCGTCACTTGGACAGCCCTTTCGTTCTATGCGTGAATAGGAAATACGGAAATAAAAGCAGATCAGCGCTTGCCTTCCTCGCGCAGCTTCGCCACTTCATCTAGCGCCAGACCAGTCGCTTCAGCGATCTGCTCATCGCTGAGCACCCCCAGCTTGAGCAGATTACGGGCTGTTTTCTCGATGCCCAGCCTTTCGCCTTCCTGACGTTCTTGCTGAGCCCAGTTTTCCAAATTTTCTGCCAGCATGTCTTTATCCTCCACCAAACTGTTGAGCTGATTGAGGTCGATCTCAGCCCCGAGTCGCTGCAAGTGGCGTTTAAACCAGCGGGTAATGCTTTTGACGCTGACCTCTAAGTGAGGTGGATCAGCGACTGAGAACTCAGTACTGAGGCTATTAAAATGAAAGCTTTCAATGTAATTACTTAAGCCAAAGCCGCGTCAACGCTTGTTCTGATTGAAGCCTGTCTGCCCGGCGTTTATCCTCGGAACGACGACTCAAATTCTGCAACTTGCGTTTAACGCCGGGCAGGTCACGAGCCTGGGGCAGACCAATCAGACCGAAGTCCGGCTGCTCATCTTCGACTGAGAGCAGAAATTCTCGCGAAGGCTCGTCTATCCACTCAGAAAGACGTACCAATAGCCGTTCCCGATATTTCAGTAGCTCATGCGCGGTGACGGGCTCCGCCGTCATGCCCTTAAAATGTGCCTGAAAAATATCTTCAAAATCCTTAGGCATCTGCGGCTCAAGAATTTCCCAGGCGGGTTTTGGACTACAGGTCAAATAGACCAGGAAAGTGTACCAAAGCGTCCTATCAGCTCGCTTGTCATCCAGTAATAGTCCTACATCGAACAAGTCGCGTGGGTGCTGACGCGATAATGCTGCTGCCAGTTTTCCTGCATACAAATCGGCAAAACTCAGCACCTGAGCGGAAGCGAACCCAAACGCGTCCTCCACCACCGGCCGAACATCCATCTCACGTACTGGATGCACAGTGCCCCGCATGACTGGCGTGGTTTCAATCTGCACAAGTGCCCTGCCGCGACTGACAATCAACCGCGTGACACCTTGACTGCCTTGACTGGCCGACGGCTGCACACGCATTGTTTTTGATTGAGTCCGTAATGCATCAGCCAGCATGTTCAGCGCATTATCAATCGCGGCGGCATCTTCAGCGAAACCTTGGGTCGGCAGCCATGTAAGATCGATATCCACTGATAGTCGAGGAAGGTCGTGCTCGAACAGATTGATCGCCGTTCCGCCCTTCAATGCAAAACGTGGCTCCAGTGACAACATCGGGAGAATATCTACCAGCAGCTGTACGCGGTCGGTGTAGCGTTTATCCCAATTGCTCATCCAAGTCCCTCGGTAACGTGAGCTGATAAGTCGGGTGTAAACGACCACCGGGCACCAGAACGCGTTTACCGTTGCCGAGATCCACCCCATCTAATGAGATTCGTTTTAGCCATGCGTGTTGGTACCGATCCGCCAAGGCGAGAAACAGTCGCTTGGCCTTGATGCTGCTGCAATGGCGCAGCAGCGCCGTCACGCGCCTTGGGCTCAGTGTTGCCAAACTCTGCATAAGCGCATCAGCTTCGTAGACCAGCGCCGCGCCGGCGGGACCATCGCAAAGCTCCAATATCGCGCGCTCTGGTGTAGAACAAACGATGCTGCCCGCACCAGAAAGCACCTCTTGCCGCTTAAGGCCCTGCTCAAGTAGCTGATCCTTCTGCGTATCCGCAGTGAAATCAGGCACCGGCCAGGCAAAGGGAGGCTTGCCGCAGAACTCAAATCGATCAGGCATAGCCAACTGGCTAAGCCAACCAGGCGGTCGTGCAGACCCGTAAATCGTTACCGTGGCAGCTTCGCCGAGCCGCAGGTAGTGTTCATGCCCTTGCATTGCCAACGCGAAGCGCCCGCCGACGTATAACGCCAAGCCCTCCCGCTCTTGCAAGCTCCGTAGTACGCCCTGCCACTGCAGCCGCCCTCCCTTTCTCAGATAGACGCCACGCGCCGGAGACACCAGCCAACCGCTGGCGACATAACGCGCCACAAGGCTTCTCGAATAGCCATGCGCCTGCAACCAGCGGCTGGAGACTAAATCAGCGTCTCCCAGGCTGGCTAGCAATTGGTTTAATTTTGATGACTTTTGCTCACTCATAGTGAACATAATACGGATTTCAAAAACGCCGTCTAGTGATTACGGGGTTTACCTAAAATACTTTTTGATCACTATAAGTGAGCCTATTGGCTATAGCCCTCAAGAGTTGCTTACCCACGAGATTCAGCGGCTGCCGCTTAGGCCAGAAGGCAATCAGGTTGGGGCCACACTAGCTAGTTTGCTAAGCGCACACTACTGATTCACGTCAAACGGCTATTCATTACTGAACCTAAAACCACTGCATCAGGTTCTTTCATGGCATGGGAAATGCCTGCCATCCTCAGCAGCCACATACAGAAAGGGCAGTCACTTGTGGACTGCCCTTTCTGTATGTGTGAAGTGGAAATACGGAAATGAAAGCAAGGATCAGCCCTTACCCTCAATGCGCAGCTTCGCCACTTTATCTAGCGCCAGACCAGTCGCTTCAGCAATCTGCTCGTCACTAAGCACTCCCAGCTTGAGCAGATTACGGGCTGTTTTCTCAATACCCAGCTTCTCGCCTTTCTCCATGCCCAGCTTCTCGCCTTCCTGACGTTCTTGCTGAGCCCAGTTTTCCAAATTTTCTGCCAACATGTCTTTATCCTCCACCAAACTGTTGAGCTGATTGAGGTCGACCTCAGCCCCGAGCCGCTGCAAGTGGCGTTTAAGCCAGCGGGTAATAATCTTGTCGATACGCTCTTTGTGAGGATCGGCCTGAATAATCGCCACGATCCGATCCACGGCTTGCTGCAGCCCCTGGCGATTCGTGGAGGCCTCTGCCAATCGTTACGAGTCAGATTACCATGCTCATCTCCCCGTAATACATTCACAAGATATAATGAAGGGCCTGTTAAGCTTTGCACTCACTCAGTAATTGCTGGCCAACCTGATTCAGCGGCTGCCGTTTAGGCCAAAAGGCAATCAGGTTCCGATCGCGCCTTGGTGATAGCGGCAGCGTCACCACGTTAGCCGTTGGTTTATTGCTTAACGCCAAGCCAGGCTCACACCGACATCCCCGGCAACCATCTGCAATAACGTTCGCGTATCGCGTACCCAGAAATCCACCTGGAAGGTATCGACTTCCTCCAACGAGTGGGTAAGTATTTGCTGGATCAGCGCCTCACAACCGCCTAAAGACATAACAAGCGGGTGCTCCGCCAACTCCGACACCGTCACGCTGGCTTGTTTGCTGAGTGGATAGCTTGCGGGCAGCACGGCAACAATCTCGTCCTTCTTTAATAGCTGCCAATCAAACTGCTCACGGCCAGTAGGGTCATTCAGTTGGATGACATCGGTTGTGACACCCATGTTGATTACGCCGCTTTCCATCCCTGCACACTGATTGGCCGCTCCTCAAATCCTGGATCACCTTTGCCATCATGCTGCTGAGTATCGCGCTGATTAACCTTCCGCTACTGCTCGGCATCAGCCCCAGGCTGAACATATCCCAATCGCGCTATACGGTGCCGTGGACTGAGCACTAAAGGCAACCAGAACAATGAGTTGTGATGAAATCCCGCGCCCCAAGGACGATGGCAACCCCACAATGGCACTGAACCAAGCAGCTCACTAATCCGGCAGCACGGCCTGATGATCATCGAACTCCAGAGGCAAAAAAACAGGAAAAATTTGACAAACCAACATACATATCTAAATACTTCGATATGAAGGTATGATTATAAATGTGGATAACAGGAGAATCTGATGACGCAGCAAAAGAAGGCTATGCCAAAGGGCCTGATCGCTTTGGCTTTAGGAGGATTCGGGATCGGGCTCACGGAGTTCGGGATAGTCGGCCTGTTACCCGAGATCACAGCGGACTTCTCCGTCAGCGAGAGCGTCGCAGGGTATCTCGTTTCAGGCTATGCACTGAGCGTAGCCGTAGGCGCTATTGGCCTTACGGCAGCAGTCTCACGCGTGGAACGCAAACGAGTCCTTCTCGGACTCGTCGTCCTCTTCATTGTGGGGAATTTAATCTCTGCAATGGCACCGACTTATGCAGTCATGCTGACAGGCCGGATCGTAGCCGCCTTATGCCACGGAGCCTTCTTCGGTGTGGGAGCCGTCGTGGCATCAAACATGGTACCTGACAATAAAAAGGCGGGAGCGATTTCGCTCATGTTCGCAGGTCTCACGGTCGCTAATGTTGTAGGTATCCCTTTTGGCACCTTCATCGGCCAACAATTTGGTTGGCGCGCCACTTTCTGGGTTATCACCGCCATCGGTGTAATTACCTTCTTTGGTATTCAGCTATTGGTACAGAGATCACCAGCACCGGAAGCAGTTAGCCTCCGTTCTGAAATCGGTGTGCTACACCGTCCACAGGTACTCCTCTCTGCAATGGTTAGCATTCTGACATTTGGGGGGCTTGTTGGGGCGTATACCTATATTGCGTTCACTCTTACTGAAGTCAGCGGGTTTGAAGCAAAGGCAGTTCCGTGGCTCTTGTTGTTGTTCGGCGTCGGAACATTTATCGGCAATCTCCTTGGCGGGCGCCTTGCAGACCGAGCTTTGGATCGGTCCCTCCAGATGATTCTTGTTGTACTCATAGCTGTGCTAAGCAGCTTCGCGCTCTTGGTAACAAATACGTTGGCCGCTCTCGTAGCGATGTTCCTTTTAGGGGCTGTAGGCTTCGCTACGGCACCCGGTCTGCAACTACGGATCATGCATTTCGCAGGCGACGCTCCGACTGTCGCATCCGGAGCGAACATAGCCGCGCTCAACATCGGCAATGCATTCGGCACATGGCTCGGCGGCCTCGCGATCGCGGCAGGCCTTGGGTTCGCATCTCCGCTTTGGGTTGGGGCGGGGCTAGCAACAGCTGCGCTACTGGTTCTAATGCCGTCAAGCGTGGCTAGCCGTCGGACAGCTTCATCAACGGAGTTGTAAAAAACATGGAACAACAGCGGTATCAAGTTCTCATCAGAGCTTGATACCGCATCCCCAACACGGCTACTTACAGCACATAAACAAAAATTAAATTCACACTACCAAAGTGCTGTCATTTGAGCTTGTAACTGAGCGAGCGTGATTAAAAATGCCTACAGGAGAACGCCTTTTCAGGATCGACATGTTACGATAGGTCGTTATGTGTCGAAGAGACGTAAACACGAAATGACCAAAAACCCCCAAGTAGACGGAACCTCGCTCACGGAAACTGCCGACGATGCATTGGACGTATTCAAGGCACTGTCGAACCCAGTTCGCCTCCAGATTCTGCAGTGGCTTCATGAGCCACGGAAAAATTTCCCCGTCGAGCGTGGCATCGCGGATCCTGACGAGGTCGGCGTATGCGTCAGCCAAATCACCGAGAAGACCGGGCTTGCACAGTCAACGGTGTCTTCATTCATGGGCGTTCTGGAGCGAGCAGATTTGGTCATCGCTACCCGAGTAGGCAAATGGACCCACTACCGACGCAACGAAGAGAGAATCAGGAAGCTCATTGAGATGTTGGGTCGTACGCTTTGAGCTATTTAATCTTACCCATCAACGATGGACACTAGTCGATCATGCGGACTTCGAAGGCCTCTAGACTGTTCATCCCAATAGCCCCCTCTGTCAGCATAGTTTTCCGGTTGGAGATGTTGTCGAAGCCAGTGCTATAAGTCCTTAAAGAAGGGAGCGGACAACTTTCATTGGCGATGCCTTCCTCAGCCGCGACAGAGACCAAGGTGCGGTTATGCGGAGGCAGTAGCTTGTTCTGGTCAAGTCAGAGCGGACACAGTTTCAAGCCGCAACTGCCAGTTCGATTTCCCTTGGCGTCTGATAGGCCAAGGTCGAGTGGAGTCGGCAGCTGTTGTACTCCATCTCGATATACTCGATCACATCCCGCCGTGCCGCCTGGTGACTTGCATACCGCTGGTCGGCCAGCCACTCGCTTTTCAGTGAGCCGAAGAAGCGTTCCATGACCGCATTGTCCCAGCAATTCCCTTTGCGGCTCATCGAGGCCTGGAACCCATGCCGGGCCAGCGTGCCCCGGTACTCATGCGACGCGTATTGGCTGCCGCGATCGCTGTGATGGAGCAGGCCTCTCTCGGGTTGCCGGCGGCCTACCGCCATCTCCAAGGCGTCCAGGATCAACTGCGTGCGCATATGGTCAGCCATCGCCCAGCCCACCAACTGCCGGTCGTGCAGGTCAAGCACCGCCGCCAGATAGAGCCAGCCCTCCAGTGTCCAGATAGCCGTGATATCGGCCACCCAGACCCGATTCGGTTCCGCCACCATGAACTGACGGTTCAGCAGGTTGGGGGCTACCGGCAGGCTGTGCTCACTGTCGGTCGTATGACGCCAGCGGCGCCGCTGACGTGCCTCTACGCCGGCTTCTCGCATCAGGCTTCGAGCCTGGTAACGGCCAACATCGTATCCGCGACGTCGCAGTTCTCTGGCCATGCGGCGGCTACCATAGCTGCCACGCTTCCGGCGATGAATCTCTCTGACCTCGTGTAGCAGGACCCGACGCTGGTCATCAAGGCCACGTCGTCGCCAGTCATAGAAACCACTCCGGCTGACCTGCATGACCCGACACAACACGGCCACGGGATAGATGGCCTTCTCCGACTCGATGAACTGATATCTCAGCTCGACTCTTTGGCGAAGAAGGCCGCCGCTTTTTTAAAATATCCTTTTCAATCTGAAGCTTGCGGACTTCTTCACGGAGCTTCTTGATCTCGGCATCGCGATCGTCTTCACGCCGACCCGAGCTGCCAGAGACCTGCTGACGGTGCTGACGGCACCAGCGATCCAGTACGCTGCGCTCTACGCCCAAGCGCCGGGCGGCCTCCGATACGGAATACCCCTGGTCAATCACCAGGCTCACCGCATCCGTCTTGAACTCATCGGAAAACCGACGTCGAGTCTTCTTTGTCATGAACACCTCCATTGCCTCCATTATGAGGCTTATCGGGGTGTCCGCTCCAATTAGACCAGTTCAGCTTCTTCAGAACGGTGGCTTTCCGTTCCTGTGAATAGCGTGGCATACGGTTGTCCAAAGCGCCCTCTCTTAAGGCTAAACAGCGAAATTGCTGATTGGACAACTACGCTGACAGAGAGGGGAAACGGAAATAAAAGCAGATCAGCGCTTACCTTCATCGCGTAGCTTAGCCACTTCATCTAACGCCAAGCCTGTCGCTTCAGCAATCTGCTCGTCACTAAGCACTCCCAGCTTGAGCAGATTACGGGCTGTTTTCTCAATACCCAGCTTCTCGCCTTTCTCAATACCCAGCTTTTCACCTTTCTCAATGCCCAGCTTCTCGCCTTCCTGACGTTCTTGCTGCGCCCAATTTTCCAAATTTTCTGCCAACATGTCTTTATCCTCCACCAAACTGTTGAGCTGATTGAGGTCGACCTCAGCCCCGAGCCGCTGCAAGTGGCGTTTAAGCCAGCGGGTAATAATCTTGTCGATACGCTCTTTGTGAGGATCGGCCTGAATAATCGCCACGATCCGATCCACGGCTTGCTGCAGCCCCTGGCGATTCGTGGAGGCCTTCTCGATACTGAACACCCCGCTTAGCGGCGACTGTACCAAGCCTAACTGTTCATCAGTATAGCGCCCTTCATCGACTAGGTAATAACGCATCCGGGGCTGATAGACCTGCAGGAGACCCGGTGGTTCCGGCATGATCATGTCATAGAGATCTAACGATGCCGACCAGCGCTCTGAGCCGTTATAAAGCACTACCGGAAACACCGGCGGTAAACCCTGGCCGGGTGTGATGACCTTCTGCTTGAGCAACTCACTGTAGAAGCAAGCGGCGTAGTGCATCAGCCGAACCGGCATGGTGCGATCCACCGAGGACTGAAACTCCAACAAGATGTACAGGTACACCTCTTGGGCCATTCCCTGCCAGTTAACGTTGACTGACCACACCACGTCCTCAATTTTCTCTTCGAACAGCGGCGTAATGTAGCTGCCGCTATGGCTTTTCAGAGTGGAGAAGTCCATTAACCGGGCAATCTCAGCAGGCGCAAAGCCTTCGATAAGTTGCTGAACAAACTCAGGATAGCTGAACAGCTCTTTATAGCCGGTATCGTGATGGTTATTGACCATGGAGACCTCTGCCGATCGTTACGAGACAGATTACCATGCTCATCTCCCCGTAATACATTCACAAGATATAAGTAAGCGATCCACAAAACCCATCTACCCAAGCTAATCACGCCTATTCACACTAGTGATCTCTCGTTGGTTTTGGAGATTATCATGACCGGTGAACTCAATCCCACTCGCGCCTTTTGGCTTGGCCATCTTTACTGTGCCTCGGCGTTGAACATGCCGTTAAGTGATTACGCCGCCTCACAGGGGGTATCCCTCACCGACCTGTTAGCGTGGGAGATACGATTAGGCGTACAAGGGCTGCCGGTGCCGCCACGCTGCCGTCCTGCGCGCTTTGTGGAGGTGGTGACATGATTCGCCCAAGTGCCGATCTTAAAGTGTACTTATGCCGCGAACCCGTGGATATGCGTAAGCAAATCGATGGGTTGGCCTTGCTGGTCCAGGAGGCCATGGACTTGAACCCATTCGATCAGGCGCTGTTTGTGTTCGGTAACCGCCAACGCGATAAGGTCAAGCTGCTGTTCTGGGAACGTAACGGCTTTGTGGTGTGGTATAAGCGCCTGGAGCGCGAACGATTTAAATGGCCAACGCACCTGGAAGGCGACACGGTGACGCTGACCGGTCAGGAACTGAACTGGCTGCTGGATGGCGTTAACCTGAAGGCCATGCAACCCCACAAAGCGTTGGATTTTCAGCAGGTTGGTTAGCTTTTTTGCTCCTATTTTACCGGCGGTTTTGGTAAAATAGGCGGCATGAAAAACGCTGCTTCTTCCTCAAAGGCTGTCTCTCAACTGCAACGCCAAGTACAGGCGCAGCAGGAAGAGATCGCGCAGCGTCACCACCTGATGGAGAAAAAGGAAGCCCAGTGGGCAGCCACCAAACAATCGCTGTATGAACAGTTCCGGTTGGCCCTGGAGCGTCAGTTCGGCCCTTCCACCGAGAAGTATCAGGTAGATCAGAAGGACTTGTTGATCAACGAAGCCGAAGTGGCGGTTGACGAGGAAGACGGCGGTACCGACACAGCCGACAACGATGCCGTTGATGAAGCTGAACCCGCTGCGCCACCGAAACGTCGTAAACGGGGGGGCCGAGTGGCATTGCCCCCTGAACTCCCACGGGTTGAGGTGGTGCATGACCTCCCTGAAGAGGCTCGCCACTGCCGGGACGATGGCACCGCGCTCACGGTCATCGGCGAAGAAGTGAGCGAGGAACTGCACGTGGTGCCCGCCCGGGTCGAGGTGATCCGTCATGTGCGACACAAATACGCGTGCCGAACCTGCGAAGAGGGCGTCAAGGTCGCCGCTGCCCCCGCCAAGCTCCTGCCTAAAAGCAATGCCAGCGCCACGCTGCTGGCCTATGTGGCCACCGCCAAGTACCAGGACGCCTTGCCGCTGTACCGGCAAAGCCAGCTCTTTGCTCGCCATGGCGCCGAGATCCCCCGCAACACCTTAGCGCGTTGGATGGTGCAGGCGGGAGAACGGATCACCCCGTTGATCGACACTTTGCGCCAACACCTCTTAAACGCCCCGCTGATCCACATGGACGAGACGACGCTCCAGGTGAATCAAGAAGCGGATCGTCACGCGAGTGCCACGTCCTACATGTGGGTACAGCGCGGTGGGCCGCCGGGCCAACAGGTCGTCTTGTTCGATTATGACGCTAGCCGTGCCGGGCGGGTACCTGTTCGCCTGCTGGGCGACTATGCGGGTCGCTTGGTCACCGATGGCTATGAAGGCTACGCCGAGGTCGTGCGTCGTAATGGGATCACCCAGGCGGGCTGTTGGGCGCATGCCCGGCGCAAGTTCGTTGAGGCCCAGAAAGTGCAGCCCAAAGGCAAAACCGGCAAGGCGGACTGGGCGCTCAACCAGATCCGTAAGCTGTACGGCGTGGAAAAACAGGCGAAGGCCCTTGAGCCCGACGCGCGCCATGCGCTGCGTGACCAGAAGAGCCGCCCGTTAATCGATCAACTTCGCACCTGGCTCGACAAATCACTGGCCCAGGTGTTGCCCAAAAGTGCGCTGGGGAAAGCCCTGCACTATCTAGATAACCAGTGGCCTCGCCTGACCCGGTTCCTGGACGATGGCCTGATACCGCTCGACAACAATCCGGCAGAGAACGCTATCCGCCCGTTCGTGGTGGGGCGTAAAAACTGGCTGTTCAGCCACACCCCGAGCGGTGCTCACGCCAGCGCGGCGATCTACAGCCTGATCGAAACCGCCAAAGCCAATGGCCTCTCGCCTTACGACTACTTGCAGTACGTCTTTGCGACACTGCCCGCCCTCGACGATAATGAGCTCCTTACGCTGCTGCCCTGGCAGTGGAAAGAGACCTTACCGGTCTAAGCGAAGCCTGCACAGACGGGGTTAGTGGATCGCTTACTGATTTTCTAAGCTAGCCAACTATATACAGCAATACCAATGCTGGCATTCCATCCAAATCATGTCTGATTATTCAAAAGTTAAAAACAGACAAAATATAAAATAAAGAGCCCACAATTAAGTGGGCTGCAAAGAGTTTTATTCTAGATGCTGCATATCCCCCAATCACTCCCACTCAATAGTAGCAGGCGGCTTACTGCTCACATCATAAGTCACCCGCGATACCCCTTCCAGCTCATTGATAATCCGGTTGGAAACCTTCTCCAGCAGCTCATAGGGCAGGTGCGCCCAGCGGGCGGTCATGAAGTCGATGGTCTCGACCGCGCGTAGCGCGATGACCCATTCGTAGCGGCGGCCGTCGCCGACGACGCCTACTGATTTCACCGGCAGGAACACGGCGAACGCCTGGCTGGTTTTTTCGTACCAGCCGGAATTGCGCAGCTCTTCGATGAAGATGGCGTCGGCTTCGCGGAGGATGTCGGCGTATTCTTTTTTGACTTCGCCGAGGATACGCACGCCCAGACCCGGCCCCGGGAAGGGGTGGCGGTAGACCATGTCGTAGGGCAGGCCGAGTTCCAGGCCGAGTTTGCGCACTTCGTCCTTGAACAGTTCGCGCAGCGGTTCGACCAGCTTGAGCTTCATGGTTTCCGGCAGGCCACCCACGTTGTGGTGGGATTTGATCACGTGGGCCTTGCCGGTCTTGGAGGCGGCGGATTCGATCACGTCCGGGTAGATGGTGCCCTGGGCGAGGAAGTCCACATCCTCGATTTTGCTGGCTTCATCGTCGAACACGTCGATGAAGGTGTTGCCGATGATCTTGCGCTTCACTTCCGGGTCCTGTTCGCCCTTCAGCTTGTCGAGGAACAGGTCTTCGGCGTCCACGCGGATGACCTTCACGCCCATGTGCTTGGCGAAGGTTTCCATGACCTGGTCGCCTTCCGCCTTGCGCAGCAGGCCGTTGTCCACGAAGACGCAGGTTAGCTGGGTGCCAATCGCCTTGTGCAGCAGTGCCGCTACTACTGAGGAATCCACGCCGCCGGAAAGGCCGAGCAGTACGTGGCGGTCGCCGACCTGTTCGCGAACGCGCTGTACCTGGTCTTCAATGATTTGCGCGGGCGTCCACAGCTTCTCGGCTTTACAGATACCCAGCACGAAGTGCTCGAGAATGCGCTGGCCCTGCAGCGTGTGGGTCACTTCCGGGTGGAACTGCACGCCGTAGAACTGCTTCTCTTCCCAGGCCATGGCGGCAATCGGGCAGCTAGGCGTGGAGGCGGTCACGGTGAAGGTGTCCGGCGCCTGGGCGACTTTATCGCCGTGGCTCATCCAGACGTCCAGCAGCGCTTTGCCGGTCTCGTGGTCGACGTGGTCCTTGATGTCGTTGAACAGCGCGGTTTCTTCGTCCAGACGGATCTGAGCGTAGCCGAATTCGCGCTGGTTGGAGCCTTCTACCTTGCCGCCCAGCTGCTCCGCCATGGTCTGCATGCCGTAGCAGATGCCAAACACCGGCAGGCCCATGTCAAACACGCACTGCGGCGCACGCGGGGAATCCAGCTCGGTGACGGATTCAGGCCCACCAGCCATGATAATGCCGTTGGGGTTGTACTCGCGGATCTCTTCTTCGGTGATATCGAAGGCGCGAACTTCGGAATACACACCGATTTCGCGGACCCGGCGGGCGATCAACTGGGTGTACTGGGAGCCGAAGTCGAGAATCAGGATCTTGTGGGCGTGAATGTCACTCATGGCGGTATCTCGTTAAGCGGGGCGGGGCCACGGTAAGGCCAAAAAGCAAGCGGCGAGCCATGCCCGCCGCTATTGAACTAAAGCGCTGGTTAGCTCACCCGGTAGTTGGGAGCTTCTTTGGTGATCTGCACGTTGTGTACGTGGGATTCGTTAAAGCCAGCACCGGTGATTTTCACGAATTCCGGCTTGGTGCGCATCTCTTGGATCGTGCTGCAGCCGGTGTAACCCATGGAGGCACGCAGGCCGCCCATCAGCTGGTGGACGATGGCGCCCATCACGCCTTTGTAAGGTACGCGGCCTTCGATGCCTTCCGGTACCAGCTTTTCGGCGCCTTCGGCTTTATCCTGGAAGTAGCGGTCGGCACTGCCCTGATTCTCGGACATGGCGCCCATGGAGCCCATGCCGCGGTAGGCCTTGTAGGTGCGGCCCTGGTAAAGCTCCACTTCGCCCGGGGCTTCTTCGGTACCGGCCAGCAGGCCACCCACCATCACCGCGCTTGCGCCAGCGGCAATGGCTTTTGAAAGGTCGCCGGAGAAACGGATGCCGCCGTCGGCGATCAACGGAATATCGTACTCTTTGAGCGCTTCAGCCACGTTGGAGACGGCGGTGATTTGCGGGACACCCACGCCTGTGACGATCCGCGTGGTGCAGATAGAACCGGGGCCGATGCCGACTTTCACCGCATCGGCGCCCGCTTCGGCCAGTGCCTTGGCGGCAGCGGCGGTGGCGATGTTGCCGCCAATCACCTGAATGGCCGGGAAGTGTTCCTTGATCCAGCGAACGCGGTCAATCACGCCTTCGGAGTGGCCGTGGGCGGTATCCACCACAATCACGTCGACACCGGCTTCGGCCAGCGCCGCGATGCGGTCCGGGGTTTCCGGGCCGGTACCCACGGCAGCGCCTACCAGCAGACGGCCATCGCTGTCCTTGGCGGCCATCGGGTAGGTGCGGGCTTTTTCGATGTCCTGGAAGGTCACCAGGCCGCGCAGGTGGAAGGCGTCGTCAACGATCAGCATTTTTTCGATGCGGTGTTCGCGCATCTTGGCTTTGCTTTCTTCAAGCTGGGTGCCTTCCGGCACGGTGACCAACCGATCGCGGGGGGTCATGATGTCAGCCACGCTGTCGCCATGGTTGGGCTGGAAGCGCATGTCGCGCTCGGTCACAATACCCACCAGGGTTTCGCCTTCTACCACCGGAAAACCGGAGAACCCGTACTCGCGCGCCATGGCGAGCAGGTCTTCGAGCTTGGCTTTGGGGCTGACGGTAATCGGGTCTTTAACGATCACGCTTTCGTGCTTCTTCACCTTGCGCACTTCAGCGGCCTGCTGCGACATGGTCATGCTTTTGTGAATGATACCAATGCCACCTTCCTGCGCCATGGCAATCGCCAGTCGCGCTTCGGTCACCGTATCCATCGCGGCGGAGACAAGCGGGATATTAAGCGAGAGATTGCGGGTCAGGCGGGTTTTAAGGTTAACATTCTTGGGGAGAACGTCCGAATAACCGGGCAGGAGGAGTACGTCGTCGAACGTAAGTGCTTCTTGAGCCATACGTAGCATAGCGGCAACACCCAATTTGAAGTGGAAGACGGGGCGTGAAAAGTTAATCCCCCATTATAACGGGTAGAGGGCTGCTCCAGCAATGCAGAGACGTCATTACGCTTATACCAATGGATAATGACGATTGATGGTAGCCTGATAGCCGACTCATTTACCGACCCAAGGGGTGCGTGTTGACCCAGAAAATCATTGTTTACAGCGATTACGTTTGCCCCTTCTGCCTGCTGGCCGAAGAGGTGCTTGCCGAGGCCACCGAAGGCCTGGACGTCGACATCCAATGGCGCCCGTTCGAGCTGCGCCCGGCGCCGGTGCCCACCTTGAAGGTCGAAGACCCGTACCTGCCCAGGGTGTGGCGCGAGTCGGTCTACCCCATGGCGGAACAGCTCGGCGTACCCATCAAGCTGCCCAATATCTCGCCGCAGCCGCGCACCGACAAGGCCTTTGAAGTCTTCGCCATGGCCGAAGAGCACGGCGTCGGCCACGCTTATTCGATGGCCACGCTGAAAGCGTTCTTCCAGCAGGAACGCGATATTGGCGACCCAGACGTGCTGGCCGACATTGCCGACTCCGTCGGTCTGGAGCGCCAGTCGGTGCTCGATGCGCTTGCCGAGGGCCGCTACCGCGAGCAGCACCAGGCGGCGCTGCGCCACGCGATGGAAGAAGCACGCATTCAGTCGGTACCGACACTGATCATCGACGGCGAAACCATCCAGGGCGTCCCCGACCCGGCGGCGCTGAAACACTTCCTCACCGAGCGCGCTTAACGTCATGTCCTCTTCCACGCCTCAAGCGCTTTCCGTCAGCCAGCTCAACCAGCGCGCCAAGCAGACCCTCGAGCGCGACGTGGGCGAGGTGTGGGTAGATGGCGAGCTTTCCAACGTCTCGCGCCCCGCGTCCGGGCATGTTTACTTCACCTTGAAGGACGACCGGGCGCAGATTCGCTGCGCGCTGTTTCGTCAGCGGGCGCGGTTTGTCTCGGCGCCGATGCGCGACGGTGACCAGGTCAAACTACGTGGGCGGGTGTCGCTGTTCGAGCCCCGCGGCGATTACCAACTGATTGCCGAGGCCGTTCAGGCGGCGGGCTTGGGGGAACTGCTGGCGGCGTTTGAGCGTTTGAAAGCGCAACTGGAGGGCGAAGGCGTGTTTGCCAACGCCCGGCCGCTGCCCTTCCCGCCCCGCAAGCTGCTGATTTTGAGCTCTGCCACCGGGGCCGCTATTCGCGATGTGCTGGCGGTGCTTGAAGCCCGCTGGCCATTGGCGGACGTGACACTGATTCCGGTACCGGTGCAGGGCGCCGAAGCCGCCCCAGCGATGATTTCGGCCCTAGGGCTATTAAACCGCCAAGCGAAGCTAGACCCGGAACGGGATGTGGTGCTCATTACCCGTGGCGGCGGCAGCCTGGAAGACCTGTGGGCGTTCAACAACGAGCACCTGGCGCGGGCGATTTTTCACTCCCGGCTGCCGGTGATGTCGGCGGTGGGCCACGAGGTGGATATCACCCTGGCGGATTTTGCCGCCGACATGCGTGCGCCCACGCCTTCCGCTGCGGCCGAGCGCCTGGTGCCGGACCAGCACACCCTCAAGCGCCAGCTTGACCACCATGAAAACCGCCTGATGCGGGCCATGCAGGCACGCCTGGAGCGGGACAGCCAGCGGCTGGACACCTTGCGCGCCAAACTACGCCATCCCGGCGAGCAGCTCAATCGTCAGCGCCAGCATTTAACCTCGCTCCACCAGCGCTTGAGCCGCGCCATGCAGCAAACGCTCACCCAGCAGAAAGCGCAGGTATCGCAATTGAGCAGGCGCCTGGCCAGCCAGGATATGGCACGCTTACACCGCGTGGAAAGCGAGCGGGTCAGTCAGCTTCAGCGCCGCTTGAGCGCGGCCATGCAGCGCCAGCTGGAAAGCCGACAGGCGCGGTTAACCAGCGCCGCCCGAGAGTTGAATGCCATCAGCCCGCTCGCGGTATTGGGGCGTGGCTACGCCATCGCCCAGGACGAGCAGGGGCAGATCGTGCGCAGCGCGGAAGAAACGACGCCCGGGCAGAAGCTCAAGCTACAGCTAGGCGAAGGCAAGCTGAGCGTGGAAGTAAAACGGCGCTACAAAAATACTTAAAATTCCCGATCGGTAATATTTCTATTATTAACGACATCTACTGGCCAAAAGTTACCGATCGGTAAAAATAAAAGGCAATCAAGCATTATTTTGTCTATCATTACCGTACGGTAATTTTATAGGCCATGGGCGATGACATCGTTTGACGACAAGACAACGCGTATTCGTACAAGCGCAGAGCTTGGAAAGCTGATCAAGCAGGTACGCCAAGACCAATCGCTGCTTCAGAGCGATATTGCGGGGCTTGCGGGCACGGGAAATCGCTTCATTGTCGACCTGGAACGCGGCAAACCCACGCTACAGCTCCAGAAAGTGCTTGATACACTCGACCTGATGGGGCTTGAGGTAATCATTCAGCGTAAGGGTCAATCTAATGGGCACTCATAATGAAGCACTGGATCTTTATTGGGGTGAGCAGCATGTAGGGCGGCTTTACGACACCCAACCGCTGAGTTTCACTTATCGCAAAGAGTGGTTAGAGCAAGCTGACGTTTCCAGCCTTTCTCCTCACTTGCCGATAACGCAACAGACTCATCAGAATGACGACGTACTGGCTTACTTTGAAAATCTGCTGCCAGAGGGCGAGCTGCGTCGCTACATCGAGCTAAGCCACCATACCACCACGATATTTGGGCTTTTGAAATCCGTTGGCGGCGATACGGCCAGCGGCTACCTGCTGCTTCCCCAGGGAGAAACCCCGCAGCCCGCCCGCTATCGAGAAACGACCTGGCAGGCTATCAAGACGTTTCTCGATGACGACACGCAGGGAGCGCTATCCGGCCAGCTTGTGCACAACGCTCGCATATCGTTGGCGGGCGCTCAAAATAAACTTCTACTGATGATAGGCAACGATGGTCGACCCGCCATTCCTGAAGGCTCAGCCCCTTCCAGCCATCTGCTAAAACCCGACATAAGAGGCTTAAAAGGCGTTTGGTGTTCTGCGCTTAATGAAACGCTGTGTATGCAGCTGGCCGCCGCGTTGTCATTGAATGTGGCTGAAACGTCTTTTCAGCCTGAGACACGCGCGTGCTTGATCAAGCGTTACGACCGCGTCCCCGATGAGCACGGTAATTTAAAGCGCTACCATCAGTTGGACTTCTGCCAGTTGGCAGGTACGACCTCTACACTCAAGTACGAAAACGATGGCGGCCCCAGCTTGGTCCAGTGCCGCCAATTGCTGCAGCGTACTGGCGCCCCGGCCAAAGACTTGCAGCGATTCATTCGATGGTTTTTTTACAACCTTCTTATCGGCAACAACGATAGCCACGCCAAAAACCTTTCATTACTGCAAACGCCCCAGGGCGTTCAGTTGGCTCCGTTTTATGATCTCATGTCGACGACAATTTACAGCGGCCTATCCAGACGTTTTGCGTTTCAGGTAGGCGGTACCGACCATCCCGGCAGTATTGAGCAAGCGCATTTGGCATCATTGGCGAAGGCACTGGGATTCAAGCCTGCTTATTTCATCCGGCAGGGCGTGGAGCTCGCCGAGGCGTTGCTCACCTGTCTGCCTGATGTGGCAGAGCCGCTACAGGCAGACGCCAAGCCTGGCACCGAGCAGGTGTTACTCGAACGGTTATGCCAACGTATTACCCGCAACTGCCATAAGATGCCAAAACGTTGGCAGGCCAGCTAAGTGTGGGAGTAAAACGGCGCTGCAGTAAGTAGCGCCGCTAATGCTTGGTTGACGGGGTCAACGTCGCTGATTTCTTGCCCTTGTCCGGTTTCTGGGGCGAATCATCGGATTCTGGGTTCACGCGATGCGTGTCGGACATCGGGTTGGCTTCGTCGTGGTGGTCGCCTTGACGGCCACTATCACATCGTTTTTCAGCTTCCACTTAATACCTGAATGGTCGGGTTTGCCCATGTTGGCAACCTGGGTCTACATTGAAACGGGTGCCCAAGGAGGCTGGCACCTGCTGCATCTTACTTTTTTGATTTTTGTGCCAACAAAGGAGTGACCGCACATGAGCGATCAGCAACAACCCCCTCAACATCAAGCCAAACAGCCGGGCGACGAACACGACATGCACCCGGAACCCGAGTTTATTCGTGAAAGCTATAAAGGAGCCGACAAGCTGCTGGATAAAGTGGCGATTATTACCGGCGGCGACAGCGGTATTGGCCGTGCAGTGGCAGTGCACTATGCACGTGAAGGCGCTGACAGCGTGATCGTGCATTTGAAGGAAACACAAGATGCCAAAGAAACCCAACGACTGGTTGAGGCTGAAGGCCGTCGCTGCCTGGTTGTGAAAGGCGACGTAGGAGCTCCCAGCTTCTGCCGTGAGATTGTGAAGCGCGCACTGAAGGAGTTCGGCAAACTCAATATCGTCGTCAATAACGCGGCTGAGCAGTACGACTGGCGCGACATTACCGACATCCCCGACGACCAGTTGCAGCGTACCTTTCAAACTAACCTGTTTAGCCACTTTTATATGACCAAGGCCGCGCTACCCCACCTGAGCGAGGGCGATACGATTATCGCCACCTCGTCGATCAACGCCTTCAAGGGCAACGACACGCTGATCGACTACACCGCCACCAAGGGGGCGATTCAGGGCCTGGTGCGCTCGCTCGCCATGTCGCTGATGGACCGCGGCATTCGGGTCAACGCCGTTGCCCCTGGGCCGGTATGGACGCCGCTGATTCCCGCCAGCTTCGACGACGAAAAAGTCGCCTCGTTTGGCGGTCAGGTGCCGATGAAACGCGCGGGCCAGCCCAGCGAAATGGGGCCCGCCTACGTGTACCTCGCCAGCGAGGAATCGTCCTACATGACGGGGCAAACGATGCACCTGAACGGCGGTGTGATCCTCAACACCTAACCCACCAGCGTTTTAACCAGCACCTTGGATTTGCGCGCGTGGTTGTAGGTTTCGCGCTTCAGCGGCGGCAGCTCTTCCAGGCTGGCGGCGCGGAAGCCCCGCTCCACAAACCAGTGCGCCGTGTGGGTGGTCAGCACAAACATCTCCTGCACCGCGCGCTGGCGGGCACGGCGCTCCAGCGCCTCGACCAGACGCTCACCGCGTTCGCCACCGCGGTAATTGGTATGCACGGCCACGCAGGCCAGCTCGGCAACACCCGCATCCGGGAAGACATGCAGGGCCGCGCAACCGATCACCATGCCGTCGCGCTCGATGACCATGTAATCGTCGATCTCGTGCTCCAGCCGCTCGCGGGAGCGCGCCACCAGCATGCCTCTGTTTTCCAGCGGCTCCAGCAGCTCCAACAGGCCCGCCACATCGTTGAGCGTGGCCGGGCGCAGCTGTTCATAGCGGTGCTGGGTAATCATGGTACCCACACCGTCGCGGGTAAACAGCTCGCCTAGCAGGGCGTCGTGGTTATGCCAGGACAACAGATGGGTGCGGGCCACGCCTTCCCGCGCGGCGGTACAGGCGGCATTGAGATGTCGCGCCAGCTCGCTGCCGGGCTCGGCGTGCTGCAGGCGGGGTTCGGCGTCGGCGGGCGACAGCTGGCGCAGCAGCGCGCCCTGCTCGTCTTCCAGACCTTCGGACTCGCCCAGCAAAATCAGCTTGTCGGCCTTGAGCGCCACCGCGGCATGCTGGGCCACGTCGGAGGCATCCAGGTCGAACACCTCGCCAGTGCTGGAAAAGCCCAGCGGGGGCAGCAACACCAGCGACCCCTTGTCCAGCAGGCCTTGAATGGCATCCGCACGCACCCGGCGCACTTCGCCGCTGTGGTCGAAGTCGACCCCCTCACGCACGCCCAACGGTTTGGCGGTCACCAGGTTGCCGGAAATCACGCTGAGCTCCACGCCGTGCAGCGGCGTACTGGGCAAGCCCAGCGACAGCCGGGCCTCCAACCACAACCGCAAGTGGGCGGCCACCTGCTCGACGTGCGCCATGACCGCACGGTCGGCCACCCAGCGGCCGTTGAGGCGAGTGGGCTCGACCCCCGCCGCGCTCAGCGCCTCGTGCACCTGGGGACGAATGCCGAAGACCACTACCAGGCGCACGCCCAGCGTGTGCAGCAGCGCCAGGTCCTGGATCAGCTGCTCCCCTCGGCCCGAGGCCATTGCCTCACCTTCGATCAGGATGACAAAGGTTCGGCCCCGGTGCGCATTGATATAGGGGGACGCGTTACGAAACCAGTCAACAAAGGGGAAGCGTGTATCCAAGGGCCGCTCTCCGGCAGCAGGTGAATGAGTTCATCAGGAACTACTTTACCAGAGCGCAAAAAAAGGCGGCACCTTCTGAGCCAGATCTGCCTGTGAAAAGACACATTTAGCCAGAAAGTGCCGCCACTGCGTCAGCCGGTCTCGTATCGGCTGACGCGGCAGGGATGGTTTGCGCCTAGCCGAACATGCCCTTGAACATGAAGAAGAACAGAATCGCCAGCCCCGCACCCGCCGGCAGCGTGATCAGCCACGACATGGCGATGGTGCCAATCACCCGCAGGTTGAGCGCGGTCATTCCCCGCGCCAGGCCAACCCCGAGCACAGCGCCCACCAGGGTGTGCGTGGTCGAAATCGGCAGCCCCGTGCCCGATGCCAGCACGACGGTAGTCGCAGCAGCCAAGGTGGCCGCAAAGCCACGGCTGGGCGTCAGTTCGGTGATGCCTGTACCCACGGTGGCAATCACTTTATGACCGTAGGTGATCAAGCCGACCACGATACCGCCACCGCCTAGCACCAGTACCCACCAGGGAACCAGCGCCGAGCCGCCAATCTCACCACCGGTCTGCACCACGCTGATCACCGCCGCCAGCGGCCCCACCGCGTTGGCCACGTCGTTAGAGCCGTGCGCAAAGGCCATGGCGCAGGCGGTAAAGATCATCAACACACCAAAAGCGCGCTCCACGTTGGCATAGCCAAAGTGATCATCGCTGCTTTCTACGTACTTCACACGGCGTTCCATCAAGACACCGACACCGGCGAGTAACCCGCCCAGGATCAGCGAGATCACCAGGCTCTGGCCAAATGAAAGATTCAGGCCAACGTGTTTCAGGCCCTTGGTCATGGTGACCATGGCCACGACAAAGCCGACCAGGAAAACGTACGCGGGCAGGTAGCGTTTGGCGGCGGCCAACGGGTCGCGGTCTTCAAAGACCAGATGATGCACCGACTTGAACAGCACAAAACCCGCCGTACCGGCCAATAGCGGCGACACCAGCCAGCTCGCGGCGATGTTGCCAACCGCTCCCCAATCGACGGCCTCGGCCCCCAGGCCTGCCACCGCAAAGCCGACAATCGCGCCCACAATCGAGTGAGTGGTCGAAACCGGCCACCCCTTCATCGAGGCAACCAACAGCCAGGTGGCCGCTGCCAGCAGCGCCGACAACATGCCGTACACCAGCAGTTGTGGTTCCTCCTGCAGCAGCTCGGGGTCGATAATGCCTTTGCGGATGGTATTGGTGACTTCGCCACCGGCAAGCCAGGCGCCTAGAAATTCGAACACCACGGCGATGAGGATAGCCTGCTTGATGGTGATGGCTTTTGAGCCCACCGACGTCCCCATGGCGTTGGCGACATCGTTGGCCCCCACGCCCCAGGCCATGAAAAAGCCGAAAAGACAGGCCAGGATGATAAAAATATCACCGTACTGAGCAATGATCTGCATAACGCTTCCCTTGTGTGGGGATCGGGTATTAGTTGGCGGTCATGATCTGCAGGCGGCTACCGACCCGCTCTGCGCGGTCGGAAAGTTCGCCGACCCAGTCGATGATCTGGTAAAGGAAGACCACATCCACCGGTGGCAACTCGCTTTCCAGGCTGAACAGCTGGCGGCGGATCGCGACCTGCTGGCTGTCGGCCTGGTGCTCAAGGGTATGCAGTTCGCGAATCATGTTCTGCATCACATCCGAGACGTTGCGCCCGAACCCCGACTCCAGCAGATCCTTGAGCTCCTCCAGCGCCTGGCGGGCCTGGGCCACACATGCCACGCTGGTGCGGATGTAGTCGCGCATCGGGTCGGCAAGCTCAGCGGGCACGGTCATTTTACGGCCCAGCATGATGCCGGTAATGTCGCGCGCCTTGTTGGCGATCTTGTCCTGTACGCTGATCAGGTCGAGCAGATCGGAACGCGAAACGGGCAGGAACATGGTATTGGGCAGGTTCAGACGCAGCTCGGTCTTGAGAACGTCGGCGTCGTGCTCCAGACGCGTCACGTTTTCGCGCAGTTGCGCCGCGCTGTCCCAATCGCCGGTCAAGGTTGCTTCAAAGAAGGGCAGCAGTTGGTCGGCACATTCGTTCGCCTTGACGATGTGTGCGAGCAGCGGCTGGAATGGCGAGCGGCCAAACATCGCGGAAAAGGGATTGGAAGTAACCATAAAGCCTTTAATGCCTGTTTTCGGGAAGCCTGGAAATGGCGGCCACAGTATAGTGAGTGCGCCTGCCGCCGTCATGAAAAGTTCATATTGTCATTAAAAATTAACCAAACTGTCATAGTAACGAGGTAGCTATTGTCATGAAAACATCATCACCGACCGAAATCGAGCTGAAGCTTGCCCTGGCTCCCGAGGGCCCGGTAGCACTTCGCCAATACCCGCTGCTGCAGGCGCTGACGCCACAACGGCAAACCCTGACCAACACCTATTACGACACCCCTGAAGGCGCACTTGCCCAGGCGCGCATCGCGGTGCGTCTGCGTCAGGTGGACGACCAGGTGCTGCAGACCGTCAAGACAGCCGGCCACGGCGGCGGTGGGTTTTCGCAACGCAAGGAGTGGGAATGGCCGCTGGCGACACGCCACCTGGATACCCAAGGACTTGGCGAGCTGCCGCCGTTTCAGGGCGCCCTTGGCGAGGTAATTCCTGGGCTGCAGCCTCAGTTGAGTACCGACTTTGAGCGCTGGAGCTGGCAGGTAATGTGGCAGGACAGCCATATCGAACTGGCACTGGATGAAGGCAAGATTCACAGCGGCGGACACCAGGCGACCATCTGCGAGGCGGAACTCGAGCTTAAGCACGGCGCGCCCGAAGCGCTCTGGTCGCTTGCCCAGGCGCTCGCCGAGCGCGTGCCCCTGCGCCCGTCGGACACCAGCAAAGCCGCCCGTGGCAATGCCCTGGCGGCACAGCAATGGTCGCTTCCCGACGCCGATTCCCCCGCACTGTGGATGCACCGGGCAACCCTGGCGCTCGACGCCTACCACGATAGCCACCGCGCTGAACATCTAGAGACGGCACGGGAAGCATTGGCCGCGCTGGCCGCCGATCCGGCCCTCACCGACCAGGCCCGGGATGACGCGATCGTCATGCGCGATGCGCTGGGCAGCACCGGCCAGCCAAGCGTGGCTTATGCACAAGCCGCGCTGGCACTCGCCCATCGCATGGCGTATCAAACCGCGCTACGCTAGGGCTCACAGCCTTTTTCAGGACGGCCTGATGAATCTTTCATTAAAACCTGGCGCAGAGGGACTTCGAGCGCAGCTTTTCCACATCATTTTCGAGTCCGATACGCCGGGAGCCAAGGCTTTTGACATTGGCTTGATTCTGGCGATCCTGCTCAGCGTCGGGGTCATATTACTGGATAGCGTTGAGGCCTATGCCGAGCGCTACGGCATGCTTTTTTATGTCCTGGAGTGGATATTCACCATCCTGTTCAGCATCGAGCTGGTGCTGCGCCTTTACTGCCTTGAGCGCCCCACGCTCTACCTGAAAAGCTTTTACGGCATTGTCGATCTGATCGCCATTCTGCCCACCTGGCTGGTGTTGCTCATTCCTGGCGCCCACGGCCTGGTGATCGTACGCATCCTGCGGGTGCTGCGGATTTTTCGCATCCTGAGGCTGATGGAGTTCGTCGGGGAGGCGCGGCTGCTGATCGATGCGCTCAAGCGCAGCCTGCGCCAGATCCTGCTGTTCTTCTTCAGCATCTTCATGGTGGTGACGCTGTTTGCCGCGCTCATGTACGTCATCGAATCCCCCGAGGCAGGGTTTACCAGCATTCCCATGTCGATCTACTGGGCGATCGTCAGCATGACCACGGTGGGCTATGGCGATATCGTCCCAGCCACGTCCCTCGGCAAATCCATTACGGTGGTGCTGATGCTGCTGGGCTACTCGATCATCGCCGTACCCACCGGGGTGTTCTCCGCCCAGGTCATCCGCTCGATCCGCGAGGATCGCTACTCTGAAGAAGCCTGCCCAGGCTGCGGCCACGAGCGCCACGAAAAACGCGCCTACTACTGCCTGCGTTGCGGCACCTGGCTGGATGAACACAGTGAAGACCCGCGCAAGAAAGAGAAAGACAAGCAAGACGACAACGGCGACGACACAGACAAAAACGCGCCCCAGGATGGTGAAACCTGAGGCGCGCACCGCTTCTTGCTTATCAAGTGGCGTGATTATTTAATCCATCACTCCACTTCGTGCGGGGCGTCCCAAGCGTTCAGCTCGGCCTCGCTCCAATCCCCATAAGTGGCGTTGGGGAAAACAATCCAGTCATTGCCGAAGCGGTCGGCATTTTCGTTGACCAGCGTACGCTGCTCCTCAAGGTTCGCCTCGGCAAACTCACCGGCAAAGTCATGCAGCGTATCGCCGAGTTGCATCACCACCGTGTGCCCGTCCTCAACCTCGGCGCGACGCTCCGACTTGGGTGGCCCCAACAGTTTCACGCTGTCTTCAGAGACCTGGGGAAGTCCCAACGTTTCGAGCGTGGCCAGTGTATCGGCTTTGTTTTCCTGGTAGCGATCAGAAACGTAGTAGATCGCCACGTCGTGCTCATCAGCGAATTCCAGGAAGTCTTTCGACCCTGGGATCAAACGCGGCTCTCCCTCGCGCTCCCAGTGCTTCCAGGTATCCCAGGTGGTGAAGTCATGGCACGCCTGCATATCGCGCACCAGCAAGGCGCTGTTATCCAGCACGGTCTCGTCAAGGTCGGTGATGATTGCCAGGTCGGCATCGTCGCCGTGGGCCTCGATCTGTTCTTCAAGGCGATAGGTGGCAAGCTCAAACCCTTGACGCTGCAACGCGATCGCTTCTGCGGATTGCTGTTGGTAGCGCAGCCCCATGGCGTACTCAGCCTGGGCGCAGCCCGAATCGTCGTTGGCTACGGCCTGCCCTGCCATTACGGGCATACTTGCCAGGCCGGCCAGAGCAGCAAAGGTGGCCGCATTACGGTAGCGCGATAATGTCATTATCAATCTCCTTTCGCTGGCAATCCAAAAGCAGCGAGCATCCTGCCCCCATGGATTGCCCTTTGTTATCAATTAATCGCTTAACTACCGTATTTTATTTTTATTGATCATTCAAATAATTTAGAAGTCGCACTAGTGGCGTTTACGCGCAAATAAAACGCCCCCAGCGGAGCGCTTGGGGGCGTCAGATAGTGAAACTGCCGCTGAAATCTTGGTTATTGTGCGTTCACTCGGTAAAGGGCGAGATATCCCCTCGTCCTTCGCGGACGATTTTGGGCGGCAGCTCGCGCAGGTCGATCACGCTGGTGGGATCCAGGTGGCAGGCGCCGCCGTCAATGATCAGGTCCAGGTGTGCCCCAAAGCGCTCGCGGATATCCTCGGCGTCGCTCATTGGCAGGTCCTCGCCGACGGGAATCAGGGTGACGCTCATCAACGGCTCACCCAGCGCCGCCAGCAGCGCGTGGGTAATGCGGTGATCCGGTACGCGTACGCCAATGGAGCGACGCTTGGGATGCAACAACAGACGTGGCACCTCGGTGCTTGCATCTAAAATAAACGTGTAGGCGCCCGGCGTATGCGCTTTAAGCAGCCGAAACACGTCGTTATCCACCTTGGCGTAGGTGCCGATCTCGGACAGGTCCGAACACACCAGGGTGAAGTTGTGCTTGTCGTCCAGCGAGCGCAGCCATTTGATTTTCTCGATGGCCTTCTTCTCGCCCAGGTGGCAACCCAGCGCGTAGCCGGAATCCGTGGGGTAGGCCACCACGCCGCCCTTGCGAATGATCTCGATGGCCTGGTCGATCAAGCGTTTCTGGGGGTTCTCGGGGTGTATCTGGAAATACTGGCTCATGGCGGTCTCCTGCGCGCTTGAATGATCTCGTGTGTCTACCATAGCTTACTCGGCGGCCAGAGGCCCAGCCGGCGCGTCTTCAAGGTGGCGCAATCGGGGATGTTGCCAGATGGGGGGCGCCGCGGTGCGGGGTATCAAGCTCATGCTGCCGGGGGCGGCGTGGCTGCCGGGAAAGTGAAAGTCGCTGCCCATCGACGCGTACAGGTCCCGCTCTACCAGCTGGCGAGCCAGGTCGCGCGTGCTGTCCGGGTTTTGCTGTCCGCTGACCAGTTCAACCGCCTGGCCGCCGGCGGCCTGAAAGGTATCCATCAACAGGCCGCGCTTGCGCCGGGTAAGGCCGTGGCGCAGCGGATGAGCGAGTACGGCCACGCCGCCCGACGCCACCACCCAACCGACCGCATCGCTGATCTCCGGCCAGTGGGCCTTTACATCGCCTTTCTTGCCGCTGCCCAGATAGCGTTTGAACGCCGTCGCCCAGTCGCCCACCATGCCCTCGGCCACCAGCGCGCGGGCAAAGTCGGGCCGCCCCAGCGGCCGATCACTCCCCGCCTGCTCCCGAGCCTTGGCCAGCGCATTGGAAAGGCCGGCTTTTTCGAGCCGCTCGGCGATGACCTCGGCCCGCTTGATGCGCGCTTCCCGCTGGTGATCCAGACCTTCCACCAGCGTCCCTTTAAGACCGCCGGGCATCAGCGCCACCATGTGTATATTGATGCCCTGCCAGCGGGTGGATAACTCACAGCCCGGCAGCAGGCACACGCCTACCGATGCCGCCGCCTGCCCCGCTTCGGCCACGCCATCCATGGTATCGTGATCGGTCAGCGCCATGTGGGTAAGTCCACGCGCCGCACACAGCGTCACAAGCTCGGTTGGGGTCAGCGCGCCGTCGGACGCCGTCGAATGCATGTGCAGGTCAACGGGGTAACGCTGGTCGGTCTCAAAGGTCGTGGGAAGTCGGGGCATAATGACGCCATGTGGCGAGTTTGTCAGAATAAGAGGTCGCGATAAGCCGCTATGGTGCGCGCTTACGTCGGTGCGGTCAATTCAGCCCACCCGGCAGCCCGGTCTTTTGATCCGTTTTCATTCAAGGAGTTATGCACATGCTGTATGCCATCATCAGCGAAGATACCGCCAACAGCCTGGAACGCCGCCTGGCCGCCCGCCCCGACCACCTGGCACGGCTGGAAGCGCTGCGCGACGAGGGCCGCCTGGTACTCGCCGGGCCGCATCCCGCCATTGACGCGAGCGACCCTGGCGAAGCCGGCTTCAGCGGCAGCCTGGTAGTTGCCGAGTTCGAGAGCCTGGAAGCGGCGCAAAGTTGGGCCGATGCCGACCCCTACGTGATTGCCGGGGTCTACGCCCAGGTCGCGGTCAAACCGTTCAAGAAAGTTTTGCCTTGACCCTTGGGGACGAATATGGAGGTCTCGTCCGCTTTTTCACAGAGCCTGTGGAAAACTCTGTGAAAACACGGCGGACGCATTCCGCTAAGCCAGAGATAACGCCCCTGTTTACAAATTGGTCAATTTTTAACCACCTTTCGCCAACACGGATCAACGCGTGACGCAACGCCATTCTGCTCTGCCGCCGCTGGCGGCGCTGCCCTCACCGTCGCTTACCTGGCACGAGGCGGCGCCACACTCGGCCGCCTTCGACGACGTGTATTTTTCCCGGGAAGACGGCCGCGCCGAAACCGAGCACGTCTTCGTCAACGCTAACGACCTGCCCGCCCGCTTCGCCGACTGGCCGCCGGGGCGCGCTTTCGTGATCGGCGAAACGGGATTCGGCACCGGTCTGAACATGCTCTGTGCCTGGGCATGTTTCGAAGACCATGCACCGGCCCATGCTAGGCTTCATCTGTTATCCACAGAGAAGCTTCCCCTCGACCATGCCTCGCTTACCCGTGCCTTGAGCGCCTGGCCGAGCCTGGCCGCTTATGCACAGGTGCTGTGCGCTCTGTGGCCGGCACCGGTCAGCGGCATCCACCGTCTGCACCTCAGCGAGCGCGTGACGCTGGATCTGCATTTTGGCGATACCGCCGAGCGCCTGGGTCAGCTCGACGGCCAGGTAGACGCCTGGTTCCTGGACGGCTTTGCGCCTTCCAAAAACCCGGACATGTGGCAGCCGGCGCTGTTTGACGCCATGGCCGCCCGCTCACACCCCGGCGCGACCTTTGCCACCTTCACCTGCGCAGGCATCGTCAAGCGCGGTTTGAAAGCCGCCGGCTTTACCTGGCAAAAGGTGCCGGGCTTTGGGCGCAAGCGCGAAATGCTGGCGGGGCATATCGCCACGCCGCCCGACGACCCTCGCCGCCAGGCGACGCCCTGGTTTACCCCGCCAGCGGCCACTTATCCGCGCCAGGTGGCGGTGATTGGCGCAGGCATCGCCGGTGCCAGCGTCGCGGCAGCTCTGGCCCGGCGCGGCATCCAGGTCAGGCTGATCGATCGCGAAGGCCCCGGCGCGGGCGGCTCGGGTAATCGCCAGGGCGCGCTCTACGTCAAACTGGCCGCCGAGACCAATCACCAAAGCCGCTTTTATCTAGCCGGGCTGATGTACAGCCAGCGCTGGCTCAGCCAGATATCCACACCCACGCCGCTATGGCAGCCAAGCGGCGTGGTGCAACTGGCGTTGACCGACAAGGAGACCAGGCGCCAGCAGCGTTTTATCGCCAATCACCCGCTGCCGGACGCGATAGTGAGCGCCCAGACGGCGGGGTTGAGCGAGCAGGCGGGCGTGCCGATCAGCGCCGACCAGGCGCTGGTTTATCCCCAGGCTGGTTGGGTACGCCCCAAGGCACTGTGCGAACGGTTGGTCGACTACCCGAATATTGAAGTGTGCCAGGGAGAGGTGACGCAGCTGCGCCGTGACGGCCAACGCTGGCAGCTCGATCTGACAGGCGGTGACGTGATCAGCGCCGACCAGGTGGTGATCGCCAACGCCCAGCTTGCCAACCGCTTTGCCCAGACCGCAGCGCTCCCGCTGCAGCAGGTGCGCGGCCAGGTCAGCGAAGTAGCGCTGCCGGAGGGCGTGGACGCCCCCGGGCGCGTCGTTTGCGCTGGCGGCTATGTGTCCCCGCCTGTCGACGGCGTACTGACCTTCGGCGCCAGCTTTGTGCCCAACAATGACACCACCCAGGTCACCGCCGACGACCACCAGCGCAATATCGACGAGCTGAGGCACGCGCTGCCCGAGTGGGTGGCCGACCTTGAACGGGCGGGGGTCGCGCTGAATGCCCAGACGCTGGCGGGTCGCGCGGCGGTGCGCGCGGCAAGCCCCGACAAAAGCCCCTATGCGGGGCCGGTGCCAGTGGCTGACGCCTGGCGGGAGGCGTATCAGGGGTTAAGCAAGGACGCCTCGAAAGTGCCCGATACGCTGGGCGAGCACTACCCGGGGCTGTGGATATCCACCGCCCACGGTTCCCGTGGGCTTTCCAGCGCGCCGCTGTGTGCCGAAGTGATCGCCTCACGGATGTGCGGCGACCCGCTACCCCTCGAAGCGCCGCTGGTCGACCACCTGCACCCCGGGCGGCGCATCATCAGCGCCATCATTCGGGGTGAGAGGGCCTGAGCCGCGGCTAGATATCGCCTTCTTCTTCGTCGTCGGCGATATCCCGGCCAAACGACCGCCACTGGGCAAGGGTCATCACCTCGGTCATCTCAAGCTCGAGGTCGTGGGCAATGATCAGCTCGTTGCGCTCGAGCTGCTTTTTAAGTGTCTCGACCCAGCCGTGCATGCCCTCGCCGGTAGTGTCGGTGGTGTCGTAACCCTGGCGGGTGACAAAGGTTTCCAGCAGCGCGTCCAGGGTTTCCGGCGGCAGCATGCGCGCCGGGACTTCGATAAAGCGGCTCATTCGCGTTGCTCCCATTCGGCCAGGCGTTGGACAAAGGTGGCCTCGTCGACAACCTCGACGCCCATTTGCTCGGCTTTGGTCAGTTTGCTGCCGGCGGCTTCCCCCGCCACCAGGCAGGTGGTTTTTTTCGATACGCTGCCCGCCACTTTCGCGCCCAGGGCCTGCAGGCGGGCCTTGCCTTCGTCGCGGGTCATCGACTCAAGCGTGCCGGTGAGCACCCAGGTCTGGCCGTCCAGCGGCGTGGGCCCCTGCACGACGTCGCTTTCCTGCCATGTCACGCCCGCCGCGATCAACGCCTGGAGGGTTTCCAGGTTATGCGGCTGGCGGAAGAAGGTGTGCACGTGGGCAGCCACCACGGGGCCCACATCGTTCACGGCTTCCAGTGCCGTCTGGTCGGCGTCCTGCAGCGCCTGCAGGGTACCAAAGTGGCTCGCCAGATTCGCCGCCGTGGCTTCGCCCACCTCGCGAATTCCCAGGGCGTAGATAAACCGCGCCAGGGTCGTGGCCTTGGCTTTTTCCAGGGCGTTAACCAGATTGGTGGCGGATTTCTCCCCCATGCGCGGCAGGCTTTTGAGCAGCTCGACACCCAGGTGGAAAAGGTTGGCGGGGGTTTGCACCCAGTCCAGGTCGACGAGCTGTTCGATGAGCTTTTCGCCCAGGCCGTCAATATCCAGCGCCTTGCGGCTGGCGAAATGTTTCAGCGCTTCCTTACGTTGAGCCGCGCAGTAGAGCCCGCCCGAACAGCGGGCGACTGCCTCGTCTTCCAGGCGCTCGATCTCCGAGCCACACACAGGGCACTGATCCGGAAAAGTAATCTCCCGGGCATCGTCCGGCCGCTTGTCGGTATCCACGCGCACCACCTGGGGGATCACGTCACCGGCCCGACGGATGGCCACCGTGTCGCCGATCATCACGCCCAGGCGCTTGATTTCATCGGCGTTGTGCAGGGTGGCGTTGGAGACCGTCACGCCGGCGACCGTGACCGGTTCGAGCCTGGCAACCGGGGTAATCGCCCCGGTACGACCGACCTGAAATTCGACTTCGTTCAGGGTGGTGATCTCCTCCTGAGCGGGGAACTTGAAGGCCACCGCCCAGCGGGGCGCCCGGGCGACAAAGCCTAGCTCGCGCTGATGGCGCAGGTCGTTGACCTTGATCACCACGCCGTCGATGTCATAGCCCAGCCGGTCGCGCTTTTCGCCCAGCTGGTCGCAGTAATCGGCCACCGCTTCAGGGCCGTGCAGGGTGGCCAGCTCGGCGCTGGTACGAAACCCCAGAGCGGTCAGCCGCCCCATCAGCGCGCTGTGGCGGGTATCGCCCTGGTCAGGCTCGAGCCGCGCCACCTGATAGGCGTGAAACTCCAGGGGTCGGGTGGCGGTGATGCGCGGGTCGAGCTGGCGCAGGCTGCCGGCCGCTGCGTTCCGCGGGTTGGCGAAGACTTTCTGGCCGTCTTGACGGGCGCGCTCGTTGAGCGATTCAAAGCCTGCGTGGCGCATGATCACTTCACCACGTACTTCCAGCAGCTCGGGCACCTTGTTGCCCATCAGCTTCAGCGGCACCGAGCGCAGCGTACGCAGGTTGGAGGTAATGCCTTCGCCGGTGCGGCCATCGCCGCGCGTTGCCCCGCTGACCAGCAAACCCTGCTCGTAGACCAGCGAAACTGCGGCGCCGTCGAGCTTGGGCTCGCAGCTGAACTCGATGTCGTCGGCCTGGCATTCAAGACGTTCGGCGACCCGCTCGGCAAAGGCATGAATATCATCGCGACTGAAGGCGTTGTCCAGCGACAGCATGGGGATGGCGTGGGCGACTTCGGGAAAACCCGCCGCAGGCGCCGCCCCTACCCGCTGGGTGGGGGAATCCGGCGCGACCAGGGAGGGATGCTCCGCCTCCAGCTGTTTCAAGCGCTGCAGCTTGCGGTCGTAGTCCGCATCGGTCAGCGTCGGCTCATCAAGCACGTAGTAGCGGTAATTGGCGTCATCCAGCGCGGCGCGAAGCTGGATGATCTCGTCCAGCGCGTTAGGGTCAGGCTGACTCATTGAAGCAGGTTCTCGTCGACAGGCTAATAGCGGGGGTACACGTTAGCGATATTATGCAATAAAAAACACCCGCCCTCGGCAAGAGGACGGGTGTGTGATGGCAAGCGCTGTTTAGTGGGCTTGCATATGACGATGCAGCCGGTGGCGACGCTCGAATTCGTGCACGCGCTGGCGAGCGAATTCGATCGTCTGGGCGGTCATCACGCTGTGGTTTTCATCCTTCAGCTCGCCACCCATGTGGCGGACGACCACCATCGCGGTTTCCACCATGGCCTCGAACGCCGCCGAGCTATCGTGCGCGCCGGGCAAGGGCATCAGCAGGGTAATGCCGGGCGTAACGAACTCGTCCATTTCCTCGATGGGGAAGGTGCCGGGCTTGACCACGTTGACCATGGAGAACTGCAGCTCGCTGTCGTCGCTTTCGGTTTCAAAGCGATGAAAAACCCCCATGGGGCGGCTGTAACGTAGGCCACAGGCCATCATCAGCTCGAGCAGTTTGCCCCCGTCGAAGCCTTCCGGGTCGCGGGACAGCACGCTGATCACCACGACTTCTTCGGCGTTGGTCAGGGTTTCCTTGGCATGCTCACCACAAACATCGTGACGCAGCGCTTTTTCAAGCGCCGGATGGGTACGCACGACCCCTTCCGGTTCGTCTGATTCGTGCCATGCTGCGTGTTCATCCGCTACCGGCCGCAGGTCTTCTTCAGCGGCATAGCGCGCGTTGTCAGCAGCCTGAGCGCGACGCTCTTCTTCGGCGGCCTGAGCGGCCTGCTCGCGCGCCTGGGCCTGTTCCTGGGCAATGCGGGCCTTTTCCGCCTCGGCGGCTTCCTCGGCCTCGCGGCGCTGCTCCGCTTCGATGGCCTTGCGTTCTGCCTTCTGCTTGGCCAGCGCTTCGGCGCGACGAGCCTTTTCTGCCTTTTTCTGCGCCCGGGCTTTGCGGTGGGCGATCATGCGCTGCTTGAGCGAACGACCGATTTCTTCGAAGTCCACCAGGCGATAGCTTTCTTCGTCGTCGTCATCGTCGGGGTGCTCACCGGCGATATCGCTGCGAAGCTGGCGGCGTTTGGTCGAAGTGTCGGTATTGGCATGCTTTGCAAAGGCCGCGTCTTCCGGCTCGGCGCGCAGTACCGGGGTGTCGTCTTCACTTTCCGTTGGGCGCTGAAACTCGCGCTCGTCCGTGGCGCTCAGGCGAGGCTCGCGGTGCGCAGAGGTCGTGTCTTCGGCGGAAGACGACGGCGCTGGCTCGCGATGGCGTTCTTCGGGCGCTGGCGTTGACTCAGGCATTTTCACCTCAGGGCGCTGGGCACGCGTCGATGTTGCGGCGTCGGCGGTGTGCGGGGTGTTTGAGGCGGCAGGCGAACTTGCCTTGCTGTTGCTGCGTTTGAACCGGGCAAGTATCTCGGACGGCCCCGGATGCTCCTGGCGTTCCAACTTGGGTTTTTGGGCCAGACCGCTATAGTCGGCGGGCTTGACCACCCGCGCCCCACCGTTGGGAAGCTCCCAGTTTATCTCGGCCTCTTTGGCCTCGTCGTCGAACTCGGCGGATCGAGGTGCCGGCGTGTCGCCGACCGACTCATCAAGGCGCGGAACGCGACGCTGTCGTTGAAGTCGTCTCACCCCATCAATCACGATGAGGGATACCAACGCCAGCCCTAAAATGATTAGCCACTCTCTTAATTCCATGTCGAACATTCCATGGGTCATTTTGACGGTTGCTAAGGCGCGATGCCCGAAAATTATATGACGACCATTAATCCTTTACTTGACCAAGCATAGCGCGATTGCGTCGAAAAGGGCCACTTTTTGCTAATTTTCACGTTATCACACCGTTTTTAACGTTCGCTAAGCCGCAGGTTGGACGCTAACGCGGATGATAAGTGCCCTACTGACTGCCCATTATTTAACGCGCCAGCACGACCGCCATCCCCTTACGTTTGAAGCGCTTGCTGAAGCCCACCCTTGGCGTCTTAAATCGCCCCAATGAATCGGGGATTTCTCGACCTCTTGCTAACGCGGATAAACGCTTAAAAACACGCTTGACGATTAATATAGATAAGTTTAGCGCCTTGAGTCACTTTTTTTAACGCTTGCCCGTCATTTATTAATCGTGGGTGCGGTAACAACGTTAATGCTTGCGCTGCTTAATCCACCAGGGCCGCTGCTTCATCGACACCCACCGAGACCATCCGCGACACCCCCGGCTCCTGCATGGTGACGCCCATCAAGCGCTCGGCTGCTTCCATGGCAATTTTATTGTGGGTGATGTAGATGAACTGAACGTTGTCCGACATCTCTTTTACCAGCTTGGCATAGCGCCCGACGTTGGCATCATCCAGAGGCGCATCGACTTCATCCAGCATGCAGAAAGGCGCCGGGTTTAACTGGAAGATGGCGAACACCAGCGACAGTGCCGTAAGTGCCTTTTCCCCCCCGGACAATAAATGAATCGTGCTGTTCTTTTTACCCGGCGGGCGCGCCATGATGGCCACGCCGGTTTCCAGCAGGTCATCTCCGGTCAGCGTCAACCAGGCCGTACCGCCGCCAAACACGCGGGGAAACAGGGTCTGCAGCCCGGTATTGACCTGATCGAAAGTGTCTCTGAAACGCACGCGGGTTTCCTGGTCGATGCGCTTGATGGCGCGCTCCAGGGTTTCCAGCGCTTCGCTGAGTTCGGCGTGCTGGGCTTCCAGGTAGTCACGGCGTTCGGCCTGCTGGTCGTATTCTTCGATCGCTGCCAGGTTGATCGCCCCAAGCCGGCGAATCTTGTCGGTGGTACTTTCCAGGCGCTCCTGCCAGGCGGTTTCACTGGCGTCATCGGCAAGCTGTTCCGTCAAGGCCTCGACGTCGTGGCCGAGCTCAGCGAGCTGCTCGTCCTGGGTGGCGGCCTTGAGTGCCAGGGCCTGGGCGTCCATGCGGCGTTGCTGCAGCTGCTCGCGACTCTGCTCCAGATTGCGCTCGTGCTGCTGGCGGGCCAGCTCGTCGTTACGCAACTGATCCGCCAGCGTTTGCGCTTGCTGCCGGGTGTCATTGAGGCGCTGCTCCTGCTGTTCGCGCTGATGGAGGAGCTCCTCGAGCTCTTCGGCGGCCAGCTCATCGGGTTCCAGCAGCGTTTCCCGGGAGGCTTCAAGCTCCTCGATCCGCTCGACGAGCCGCGCTTCGCTTTCGCTGCTGCGGGCCTGCTGCGAACGCAGGCTGCTGCCCTCTGCATTCAAGCGTTCACGCTCGAGCGCCAGCGCCTGCTGGCGGGCCTTCAGCGGTGCGTGCTGCTGGTTCAACTGCTGACGCCGTTCGCGCTGGCTATCGCGCTGTTCGGCGCTGGTGTCGCGGGCCTCGGCGGCGGCATCCAGCTGTTCCATGGCCTCGTGCCAGCGGGCACGCTGTTCGTCGAGAGTAAGCGCTAACTCTGCTTCGTCTTCCTGCAGCTGGCGCAGTTCGTCGTCCAGCTCGCCGGCGCGGCTTTCCAGATGCTCCAGTCGCTGGGCAAGGCTGTGTTCCTTGATGGCCAGCTGCTGGAGCGTGGCGGCGTGCGCCCGCTCGTCCTCGGCCTGCTGTTCGCGGCGATGTTCCAGCGCTTCGATGGTGTCACTGGCGGCCTCGCACTGGGCTTCGACAGTCGCCAGCGCGTCTTCGTCCTGTTCACGGCGCGCCGCCAGCTCAGCGTGGCGGCGGCGCGTGACCAGCAGCGCATCGACGCCTTCACCGTTGGCCTGTTGATGGAGCCAGCCCCGCCCGCGCCACACGCCGTCACGGGTAACAACGCTTTCCCCCGGCGCCAGTGATGCTGCGAGCGCATCGGCCTCGGCGCTGTCTTCTGCATAGTGAATACTTGCTAACCACTCACCCAGCGCGCCCGCGCCACTGACCAGGGCATCCAGCCGCTGCCCACCGTGCGGCGCAGGCGCGGCGCGATCTATCAGGCACCAGTCGGTGGCCAGCACCTCGGGCAGTGCGTTGAGCTGATCCAGCTCCACCAGGCGGGCATTGAGCCAGGGCGCCAGCAGCCAGGAGATGACGCGTTCCCAGCCTGGGGCCACCTCGATCGCTTCACCCAGGCGCGGCGCCTCGTCAAGGCCCTGAGCGGCCAGCGCGTCGCTCACGTGAGGATCATGATCGGCAAGGGCGGCGTCGATCAGCGCCTGCAGCGAGGCCAGCTCGCCCTGGCGCTGACTCAGGTCGGCGCGCTGCTGGTCGCGCGCCTGGGTGGCCTGCTGGTAAGCGGCTTTGGCCTCGCTGTAGCGCTGCTGCCATTGATCGCGCTCGGTCTCGAAGGCCTCGGCACGCTGTTCGGCGTCTTCGCGCTGCGCCTGGCATTCGGCATGCTCGGCGCGCAGCGCGGTGACATCGGCCAGCTCACCGCGCTGCTGGTGACGGCGCTGGCGCTCGGCCTGCAGGCGGGCAATGCGCTGTTCCAGGTCACGCAGCTGATCCTGACGGCGTTCGGCTTCGCGGCTGGCATCGCGCCAGCGGGCATCGGCATCGGCCCACTGCTGCTCGGCTGCCTCGAGTGAGGGGCTGGCGTCGGCCAGGGCTTGCTCGAGGGTCTCCAACTGCTCGTCGAGCGCTTCATGTTCGGGTAGCAGTTCCTCGAGCCGCTCGTCGATCGCCGCCAGCCGTGCCTGATCGCCTTCACTGACCCGGCGCTGTTCGTCGAGATCGCGATGGGCGCTGGCGATATCGCTGGCCAGCTGGCTTTCGCGGCTGCGCCGATGGGCCTGATCTTGCTCCAGGCGCGCAATCCGCGTTGTGGTTTCAAAAAACTGCTGCTGGTGGCGTTCGAGCACTTCGGAGAGTTCGTCGTGCTGCTCGCGGGCCTGCTCCAGGCGCGTCTCGCACTGGCGAACACCGAATACGTCCTTTTCGACGGCGGTCTCCAGCTCGCGCACGCGGCTTTCCTGCTGGGCCTGCTCGGCCCGCAACGCACGACCCCTCAGCAGCGCCAGCTCGCCCTTGAGCTGAAATTCCTGCTGCTTTAGCGCCTGATAGCGTTTGGCGGCCTCGGCCTGGCGCTTCAGGCGCTCCAGCTGCTTGTCGAGCTCTTCGCGAATATCGTCAAGCCGCTCGAGGTTTTCCTGGGTGCGGCGCATGCGATTTTCGGTTTCGCGGCGACGCTCCTTGTACTTGGAAATGCCGGCCGCTTCTTCGAGGGTGGCGCGCAGGTCATCCGGTCGGGCTTCGATCAGCCGCGAGATCATGCCCTGGCCGATAATCGCGTAGGAACGCGGGCCCAGACCGGTGCCCATGAACAGGTCGGCGATATCCCGGCGGCGGCATTTCTGGCCGTTGAAAAAGTAGCTGGACTGACCATCGCGGGTCACCAGGCGTTTCACCGCAATTTCGTTGTATTGGGCGTAGACGCCGCCCATGGTGCCGTCGTGGTTATCGAACTTGAGCTCAATGGACGCCTGGCCTACCGGCTTGCGCCCCGTGGAGCCGTTAAAGATAACGTCGGCCATGGATTCGCCGCGCAGGGTCTTGGCCGAGGACTCGCCCATCACCCAGCGCACGGCGTCGATGATATTCGACTTGCCGCAGCCGTTGGGCCCGACAATCGCGGTCATATTGCCGTCGAACGGCACGGTGACCGGATCGACGAACGACTTGAAGCCGACGAGGCGTATCGAGGTTAAACGCATGGCGCGTACACGCTGAGATTATTCAAAAACACGATCAATGATCACCCTGGTAGCCGCTTGCCCGTCGAGCGGGCCTACCTCGACCCGATCTACATCCCCCCATAAATCCCCCGCCTGGGGCGTCGCCTGGCCGCTGGGCGACACACGCACCATCAGGCGGACTTCCCGCGCCTGGGAAATCTGCGCGTCGGCGGTCATGGCGGCGCGGTCGTCGAGCACCACGGTCATCGGCAGTTCGGACACCAGACCCTGAACCACCGCCAACGGCGGTCGTTCGCCCTCTACGTCGCGCGCCAGAACAAAGAGTTTATCATCACCGTCAACCTGATCGGCCAGGGCGGGATCCAGCGATACGCTGACCCGCACGCCCGGGCCTGCAGACGCTGGCGTCTCGTCGCCCATACGGCCCTGGGCCACCCGAATACCCTGGCGCAGCGACGCGGCAATCGCCGGGTCTTCCACGTTGGCCACGGCCCGCCGCCAGCGGTCGATGGCGGTAGCGTAATCGCCCTGATCGAACGCGTGGATGCCGAGAATACTCAGCGCCGTGGGCTGACGCGGGTCGGCCTCGCGCACCTCGTCAATCAGCGCCTGGACCTCGTCGGTAAGCGTGCGCTTGGCCATGAAAAAGCGCAGCTGCGCGAGCTGGGCGAGCAATGACGGCAAGCGGCCTTCCAGGGCAATCAATCGTTCAAGCGCGGTGACGGCGTTGTCCATCTGGCCGGTTTCCCGATACAGCGAGAACAGCGTGCTCCACAGATGGGGGTTTTCCGGCTGCTCGCTTATCTGGGCCTCCAGCCTTTCAAGGTAGCGTGCCTGGGAGCCCTCGGGATCCTCGCGCACATCCTGACCGATGGCCCACAGAACAAGGTCGTCTTCCGCCCCTTGCTGCTGGTACCACACCACGCTGCCAACGACCAGCGCGAGCATGACCAGCGGAACCGCCCAGCGCCCCGACGCGGGCGACTTGAGCGGCCTGCGTTTGAGGGTGGCGGTATCGTCGAGCAAGCTGCGCTCCAGCGCCAGTTTCTCTTCATCGTACTGGCGTTGATCCACCTTGCCCGCTTGGTGGGCGGCATCCAGCGCGGCGAGCCGCCGCTGGAAGATGGCCACGTTTTGCTCGACGGCGGTGTCGTGTTGTTCAAACGTCGACTGGGCGTCATGCCAGCGACGCGCCTTGCGCATCGGCAGCACCAGCAGCCACAGCGCAGGCAGCAATACACCGGCGAGCGCTATCCACAGCAGCGTCACGATGACTCCTTACGCGCCTTCAAGGCATCGAGGCGCGCCTGCTCATCTGCTGTCAGGGCCTTCGCCGAGGCATGGCGACGAGCCCGCACGATCAGCGCCACCACCACGCCGGTCAGCACCAGCAGGCCGACCGGCAGCCCCCAGAGCAGGTAGGTGCGCTGCTCCAGACGGGGGTTATAAAGAATGTAGTCGCCGAATCGCTGCACCATGTGGTGAATGATTTCGGTGTCGGACTTCCCCTCCTGCAGCAACCGGTAAACCCGTTCGCGCATATCCGCCGAAATGGGCGCATCGGAGTCGTTGATCGCCTGGTTCTCGCATAGCGGGCAGCGCATGGAAGCGGTCAGGTCGCGATAGCGTTCCTCCGTCAGCGGATCGTCGAAGTCGCGCAGCTCGATGCCACCGGCCAAGGCAGGCAGCGAAAGGCAGAGCAATACCGTCAGGACTATCAAGCGACCTAGCGCCATTTTTCCACCTCCGGCAATAGACGGTCGTGGACATCCTCGGGCGACACATAGCCCTTGTGGTGGTAGCGGATAACGCCCTGGGCATCGACCAGAAACGTCTCCGGCGCGCCAATGACGCCCAGCTCAAAGCCCAGCTCGCCATCCGGATCAAAGATATTGACCGCGAAGGGATCACCAAACTCGTCGAGAAACGCAAGCCCCGCCTCGCGGGTATCGCGGTAGTTGACGCCCACCAGGCGAATATTGCGCTCGGCGAGATCGAGTAGCTGAGGCATTTCCTGGCGACAGGCCGGGCACCACTCGCCCCAGACGTTGACCAGCGTCAGCTCGCCTTCGAACAGCGACGGGTCGACGCGCCGCTCGGGGTCGCGCAGCGTGGTGGCCTCGAAGGCGGGGAAATCACGCGCCATCAGCGCCGAATCGCGCGCTGAGGGGTCTTCGGACAGGCGCACGTAGAAAAACAGCGCCAGCCCCAGAAACATCACCGGCATCAGCAATAAAAGTAAACGTCGCTTCATCCCCGTCCCTCCTGCGCAAGCCGAGCCGGGCGTGCGCGGCGATAGCGCTTATCCGCCACCGCCAGCACGCCGCCCAGCGCCATCAGCAATCCCCCCAGCCACAGCCAGCGCACAAACGGCTTGTACTGGATACGCATTGCCCAGCTGCCGTCGCCCAGGTCTTCTCCCATGGCCACGTAGAGATCGCGGAACAGGCCAGGGCTAAGCGCCACCTGGGTCATGGGCATGCCGGTCGCCAGATAGAGACGCTTCTCGGGCTGCATCACGAACCGGCGGCGGCTGTCGCCACGCTGCACTTCGATCACGGCGGTATCGGCCAGGTAATTAGGGCCACGCCGTTCGCTTATCCCGGTCATGGTGAACTGATAACCCGCGACGGAAACGCTTGTGTCCGGCGCCATGCGCACGCTCTCTTCCACCGCATAATGGGACACCACAGTGGCGCCGATGATGGTCACCGCCACACCCAGATGGCCGAGCACCATGCCCCAGTATGACAGCGAAAGACGGCGCAGCGCCTGCCGCGCCGAGCGGCCCTGGCGCAGCCTGCCGACCAGGTCACGGCCCAGCGACAGCACGATCCATAGCGCCATCGTCAGGCCCAGCGTCACCCATAGGTTCCACTCGCCGCGATACACCAGCGGAATCAGCGCGCCTAAAACGAGCGCGGCGAGCCCGGCCCACCATAGCCGGCGCACGAGCTCGCCTGGCGAGGTCGACTTCCAGCGCGCCATGGGCCCAAGCCCCATGAACAGGCAAGTAATGACCGTGAGCGGTACAAACAAGGCATTGAAGTAAGGCGGCCCGACGCTGATTTTACCCAGCCCCAGCGAATCCAGGATCAACGGGTACAGGGTGCCCAGCAGCACCGTCATCGTCGCGGTCACCAGCAACCCGTTATTGATCAGCAGCAGGGCATCCCTGGACAGCCAGTTGAACCCCACGGCATGGCTGACCCGAGGCGCGCGCAGCGCGAACACCAGCAGTGACAGCGTGACGGTAATCGCCAGCAGCACCAGAATGAACAGCCCCCGGGAAGGGTCGTTGGCGAAGGCGTGCACCGAGGTCAGCACGCCGGAGCGCACCAGAAAGGTGCCCATCAACGACAGCGAGAAGGTGGCAATGGCCAGCAGCACGGTCCAGCTCTTGAAGGAGCCGCGCTTTTCGGTGACCGCCAGCGAATGTACCAGGGCCGTTCCGGTCAGCCAGGGCAGCAGCGAGGCGTTTTCCACCGGGTCCCAGAACCACCAGCCACCCCAGCCCAGCTCGTAGTAGGCCCACCAGCTGCCCAGGGCAATGCCGACCGTCAGAAACGCCCAGGCAATGTTGGTCCAGGGCCGCGCCCAGCGGGTCCAGGCAGCGTCCAGCCGCCCGCCAAGCAGGGCGGCGATGGCAAACGCGAAGACCACGGAAAACCCCACGTAGCCCATGTAGAGCATCGGCGGGTGAACGATCAGCCCGATATCCTGAAGTAACGGATTGAGGTCGGCGCCGTCTGCGGGCGTCGTCAAGAGCTGCCGCTCAAAGGGATTGGAGGTCAGCAGTACGAATAGCAAAAAGCCGCTGCTGATCAGCCCCAGCACCCCCAGCACCCGGGCGAGCATATCCCGGGGCAGGCGCTGCGACCGCCAGGCGGCGACGCACCCCCAGCCCGCCAGCATCAGACTCCACAGCAGCACCGAGCCTTCGTGATTGCCCCATACGGCGCTCAGCTTGTAGTACCAGGGCAGCAGCGAATTGGCGTTGCTGGCGACGTTGACCACGCTGTAGTCGTCCAGCAGGTAGCTTGCCGTCAAACACCCGTAGGCCAGCAGCACGAACACGAACTGGCCGGTCGCCATCGGCTGGCCGTAGGCCATCCATAGCGGCCGACGCGTCGCGGCACCGGCAAGCGGCAGCACGGCCTGAACCACGGCCATCAGCAGCGCAATGATCAGGGCAAAGTGGCCTATTTCAGGGATCAGACGGATCAGCATGGACGCTCCGGCGCCGGGCTGAAACGGGCAAGCCGTGCGGGGATCACGTGTCGTCCTCCTGCTGGCGGCCTACTTCGGCGGCCTTGGCCTGAAAATCGGCGGGGGAGTAGCCGGCGTCTTCCAGGGCCTGCGCCACTTCGGGGGGCATGTAGTTTTCATCGTGGCGGGCCAGCACGTCATCGGCGCGGAAACGACCGTCGTCCTGCAGCTCACCCACCACCACCACGCCCTGACCTTCGCGGAACAGGTCAGGCAGGATACCCTGATAGTCAACCGGCAGGTCATCCACATAGTCGGTGACGGTAAACGCCACGTTCAGGCTCTCGGCATCTCGGGATACGGAGCCCACTTTCACCATGCCGCCCGCGCGAATAGAGCGCTCGAGCGGCGCTTCACCCTGGGCAATCTGCACAGGGCTGAAAAACAGATTGATGTTGGCGCGCAGCGCATACAGCGAAAGCCCTACGGCCACGGCAGCCAGGCTGACCAGGGTAACGATGACCAGCAGCTTGCGCTTACGCGTCGGGGTCATGGGACGGCCCTCTGGGTGGGGACGGCGTTTGACGGCGTGCCTGACGCTTCAGCTGGCGCAGCAATTGCCGCCGCTCAAGCCGGGCGTGCAGCGCAAGCCCCACCATGAACACGGCGGTGACGCCCCAGGCCGACCACACGAAGCGACCATGGCCGCCCATGGCGGCCCATTCAACCAGTGACGCCATCGTCATTAGCGGGCCTCCTCGATCAGCGCCTGAACCCACCTTGCCTTGGCTTCACGGCGAAGTATTTCGCTGCGCGTTCGCATTAGCGTAAGGGCAATGAAAAAGCAGTAAAAGCCCAGCACCATGATGAGCAACGGCAGCCACATTTCAAGCGGCATCGAGGGCCTGGCGGTCAGCGTAAACGACGCCGGCTGGTGCAGGGTGTACCACCAGTCCACGGAGTACTTGATGATGGGAATATTGATCACCCCGACCATCGCCAGTACCGATGCTGCCCGGGCACCGCTATCCCGACGACCAAAGGCACCGCGCAGCGCGATCACCCCGATATACAGAAACAGCAGAATCAGCATGGAGGTCAACCGAGCGTCCCACATCCACCAGGTGCCCCAGGTAGGCACTCCCCAGACCGCGCCGGAAAACAGCGCTACAAAGGTCATGGCGGCACCCAGAGGCGCCATGGCCGCCGCCGCCATGTCGGCGACCTTGATTTTCCAGACCATATAGACCAGGCCGGCCACCGCCATGGTCACGAACACCGACTGCGCCAGGAAGGCGGCCGGCACATGGACATAGATGATGCGGAAGCTGTTGCCCTGTTGGTAGTCGGCAGGCGCGAAGAAAAGGCCCCACACGCTGCCGGTCACCAGCAGCAGTATCGCCGCCCCCCAGCACCAGGGCTGCAGCCGTGCGCTCAGTTGATAAAACCATTTGGGCGAACCCAGCTTGTGTATCAAGCCCCACATACAGTGCCCATCCCTATCCGTTGATACTGATACGAAGCGACGCCGCGATGGCCCAGGGAGAAAATATCAGCGCTGCTGCCAGCAAGGCCCCCAGCAAGGCCAGGTGGGGCAGCACGGCGTCGCCCATGATGGCGGCCTGCACCGCCCCACTGCCAAAAATCAGCACCGGAATGTAAAGCGGCAGCACCAACAGCGAGAGTAACACGCTGCCACGCGGCAAACCGACGGTCAGGGCCGCGCCGATCCCGCCGATCAGGCTCAGGCTGGCGCTGCCCAACACCAACGACGCCATCAGTACACCGATACTGTTCATCGGCAGCGCCAGCAAAATGCCAAGCACGGGGGCCATCAGCGCCATCGGCAAGCCGGTCAACAGCCAGTGCGCCGCCACTTTGGCGACGGCTAGCGACGTGAGCGGATGCGGGCAGAGCATCATCTGCTCCAGACTGCCATCGTCGAAATCGCTGCGAAACAGGCCATCCAGCGACAAAAGCGCGGCGAGCAGCGCCGTGACCCAAAGCAGGCCGGGCGCCATCACCGCCAGTAGCGATGCCTCGGGAGAGATACCCATCGGAAACAGACTCACCGCCAGGGCATAAAACACCAGCGGATTGAGCACATCGCCGGGGCGCCGCCGCATACGGTTAAGATCACGCATCAGGGTAGCGCCCAGCGCAATGCCGAGGTGCTGTTTGTCAGCCGGCTCGCTGATGACCGCGACGCGCCGTGTGGTTTCTGAAAGCGGCAACCCTGGCTCCTTTACCCCAGCGCAATATGACATAGCGGGTGCGCGATATTAAGTGTGTGGTGGGTGGTCATCACAACGGCGCCACCGGCCTGCGCATGAGCCGCTATCTGCGTTTCCAGCGCCGCGACGCCAGCGTGATCAATAGCCGTAAACGGCTCATCCAGTATCCACAGAGCCCTTGGCGTCAGGCTCAGCCTTGCCAGCGCGACCCGACGCTGCTGCCCCGCCGACAGTCGCCCGGCGGGGACATCTTCCAGCCCCTCGAGCCCCATCGTCGAGAGGGCCGCTTCACGCTGTGCTTCGCTGCCGCGTTCGCCGTGTAACGCCTGATACCAGGCCAGATTCTCAAGCGGCGTGAGACCCGCGCTGACGCCTGGGGCGTGACCCAGATACAGCAGATTGGCCGCGAAGTGCGCGCGGGCGCGGTGAAGGGGGTTGCCTTGCCAGCGCAGCGTGCCTGAATAATCCGCCAGCTGGCCGGCAAGGATTTTCAACAGGGTGGTCTTGCCGCTGCCGTTGGGGCCGTCCACGCGCCAGATGTCACCGCCTTTGACGTCGATATCCAGCCCCTCGAAGAGCCAGCGGTCATCACGCTCGCAGCCCAACTGACGGGCTTCCAGACATAGGGCCACGGCGACTCCAGACAGATTTATCTTGCTCGAACGTTAGCGAACTCTACACGTAAATCCCCCCTCTCGCCAGTCGAGGCAGAGGGGGGTGAACCCCTGGATAAATTTTCCCTGGCACTGTATGCAAAAACAGGTTTATACTGGATAAACACTGTATGAAAAGACATGTACTGCCGCACTGATCAACATGTCTACCGTTTGCCTGCCTAGGGATAGGGCGCTGATTTGGAGAAAGCCGATGAACATGTCGATGAATACCTCATTGCCGCCGATTCGCCCCATGCCAAGCCCCTACACGATCCCGTCGCCGGCCGCCCGGATGACGCGTCGCAATACCTACACCCTGAAAGTGCGGGGTAATCGAATGGCCAACTGCAACCTGTTCGATGGTGACGTCATCGTGATTCGGCGCTACCAGCACGACAACCAGGACGAAACCGTCATCGCCGAGATCAACCACCAGACACTTGCCCTCAAGCAGTTGTCGATCAGCCGAACGGGCGTTCGCCTATGGCTGGATGATGGCCGGCACTCCGAGGTGTTTTTGCACAATCGTGATATTCAGGTACTTGGCATGTTCATGGGAATTGAGCATCATTCCGTGACACATTAAACCGCCTGGATGTTCATGCGCTACCGCATACCCCACTTGCCCCCGGGCCGCTGGCACATCGACGAGATCGACGTCGAGAAAAGCCGCTTTATTGCCTGGATCGCCCATACACCCGACCTCGACGCCGTCAATGCGCTTGCCACGGCGGCCAGACAGGCGCACCCCAGCGCCAGCCACCACTGCCTGGCCTATATAGCCGCCGCTCCCGGCGAGCAGCAGCGGATTGGCTTCTCCGATGACGGCGAGCCGGGCGGTACCGCCGGCCGACCCATGTACCAGGCGCTTCAGGGCAGCCAGCTGGGCGATATCGGCTGCGTGGTCATCCGCTACTTCGGCGGCACCAAACTGGGCACCGGCGGCCTGGCGCGCGCCTACGCCCAGGCGGTGAATCACGCCCTGGCTACGCTGCCCACCCGCGAAATCATCGAGCGCGATCACTACCGGGTACGCTTCACCTTTGCCGACGAGGCAATTGCCCGGGCGTGGTGCGATGAACAGGCCATCCCGGTCATTGATGCTCAGTACGATGGAAACGGCGTGGCGCTGACGATTGGCTGGCCCAGCGATTGGCCGCTCGACCTTGGCCCGCTGGAAAGCCGCCTCAAGCAGTCCCTCAGCGCGCAGACGGTCTCGCTATAAGCAAAAAAATGGCCGCCCCTGAAGGAGCGGCCGATTGCGTGGTTAGAGATACATGTTCGCCTGGAGCGTGGTCAACCCAAGTACTTGATCATCACGCCCGCAGCCACCGCCGAGCCGATGACCCCCGCCACGTTGGGTCCCATGGCGTGCATCAGCAGGAAGTTATGCGGGTTGGACTCGAGCCCCACCTTGTTGGCGACTCGCGCTGCCATCGGCACCGCCGAGACCCCCGCCGCGCCGATCAGCGGGTTGATCGGCATTTTGCTCACGACGTTCATCAGCTTGGCCATCAACACGCCAGCCGTGGTGCCGATCCCGAAGGCCACGATCCCCAGTGCCATGATGCCCAGCGTTTCGACCGACAGGAAGCTCTCCGCCATGAGCTTGGAGCCCACTGCCAGGCCCAGCAAGATCGTCACGATATTAATCAGCGCGTTCTGGGCCGTGTCACTCAGCCGCTCGACCACGCCGCATTCGCGCATCAGGTTGCCAAAGCAGAACATCCCCAGCAGCGGCGAGGCGTCGGGCAGGAACAGCGCCACCAGGATCAGCAGTAGTACCGGAAAGACGATCTTCTCGAGCTTCGACACCGGGCGCAGCTGCGTCATGGTGATCTCGCGCTCTTTCTTGGTGGTCAGCAGACGCATGATCGGGGGCTGAATCAACGGCACCAGCGCCATGTAGGCGTAAGCGGCCACGGCAATCGCCCCCAGCAGTTCGGGCGCCAGCATGCTCGATACGTAGATCGAGGTCGGACCATCCGCGCCGCCGATAATACCGATGGCGGCGGCCTGGTTGAGCGAGAAATCCATCCACCCCATCGACGACAACAGCACGGCGCCAAACAGCGTGGCAAAGATGCCGAACTGTGCGGCGGCACCCAGAAACAGCGTGCGCGGGTTGGCCAGCAGCGGGCCGAAGTCGGTCATCGCGCCGACGCCCATGAAGATGATCAAGGGGGCAATCCCCGAGGTAATAGCCACAGTGTAGAACACGTACAGCATGCCGTCGCCATAGCCGGCACCGCTGGCGATGGCCTTCGCGCCGGCTATCTGTTGGGCCGTGGCGTCACCCGCCATCATCTGCTCAAGCGACGCGCGCCAGCTGTCGACGCTCGCCTGGCTATCCAGACTGCCACCCAGTGCCGAGGCCAACTGCTCCAGCAGCGCAGGACGACCGACCTCGACCGCCTGCTCAAGGGCCGAGAGCGCCAATCCCGCCTCGGGAATGTTGGCGAGAATGCCGCCAAAGCCGATCGGCACCAGCAGCAACGGCTCAAACTTCTTGTAGATGGCGAGGTACAGCAGCAACAGCCCCACCGCGAGCATTACGACTTGGCCAAGCTCAAGGTTATAAAGCCCGGAGCCTTCCCATAAGGTTACGAGTTTATCCATGTCGGAATCCTCAGAGTTCGATCAGCGTATCGCCGACGGCAACGCTGTCGCCTTCACTGACGCTCACGGCCGACACGGTCCCGGCGCTGCTGGCGCGCACCTCGGTTTCCATTTTCATGGCCTCGAGAATGATCACCACGTCGCCCTCGGCGACGGTGTCGCCCTTGCGCACATTGACCTTGAAGATGTTGCCCGCCAGGGGAGCGGTGATCGCCTCGCCACTCGGCGCGGGCGCCTCGGGGGCGGCGCCGGCGGTAGCCTGCTCCTTGACGTCGCTTATGTCGCCGCCTTCGGCGACTTCGACGACAAACGCCTTGCCGTTGAGCTTGACGGTGTAGGTTTCCGGACCGCTGCTGCTCGCCACTGGCGCCGCACCTTCCGCCTTGGCGGGTCCGCTGGCGCTTTGCGCCTCGGCCGCCTGGGGTTCGGGCTCAAAGGCGTCCGGATTGTCGCGGTTCTTGAGAAATTTGAGGCCAATCTGCGGAAACAGCGCGTAGGTCAGCACGTCGTCGACCTGCTGCTCGCCGTCGGCCAGGCGAATACCGTCGGCCTTGGCGTGGTCTTTCAGCTCGCTTGCGAGCTTATCCATTTCCGGTGAGAGGTTGTCCGCCGGACGGCAGGTGATGGGCTCACCACCGTCCAGCACGCGCTGCTGCAGCTCGCTGTTGAACGGTGCTGGCGCGGCGCCGTATTCGCCCTTGAGCAGCGCCTGAACTTCCTTGGAAATCGACTTGTAGCGCTCGCCCATCATCACGTTCATGACGGCCTGGGTACCGACAATCTGCGAGGTCGGCGTGACCAGCGGGATAAAGCCCAGGTCTTCGCGCACGCGGGGAATCTCGGTCAAGACATCGTCCAGCTTGTCGCCGGCGCCCTGCTCCTTGAGCTGGCCTTCCATGTTGGTCAGCATGCCGCCGGGCACCTGGGCGATCAGGATGCGCGAGTCGATGCCGCGCAGCGAGCCTTCAAAGGCGGCGTACTTCTTGCGTACGCCGCGGAAGTAGCTGGCAATGTCTTCCAGCAGCTCGAGATCCAGCCCGGTATCGCGATCGGTATCCTTGAGCATCGCCACCACCGACTCGGTGGGGCTGTGGCCGTAGGTCATCGACATCGACGAAATCGCGGTATCGACGTTATCGATGCCGGCTTCGACCGCCTTGAGAATCGTCGAGGTAGAGAGCCCGGTGGTGGCATGGCAATGCAGGTGCACGGGGATCGACAGCTCTTTCTTGAGGCGCGATACCAGCTCATACGCCGTGTAGGGCGTAAGCAGGCCCGCCATATCCTTGATAGCCAGCGAGTCCGCGCCCATGGACGCAATGGTCTTGGCGAGGTCAACCCAGCTATCCAGGGTATGAACCGGGCTCACGGTATAGGAAATGGTGCCCTGGGCATGGCCGCCGACCTGACGTACCGCCTTGATGGCACGCTCCAGGTTGCGCGGGTCGTTCATCGCATCGAACACCCGGAACACGTCGACGCCATTGGTCTTGGCGCGCTCGACAAACTTGTCCACCACGTCGTCGGCATAGTGACGATAGCCCAGCAGGTTCTGACCGCGCAGCAGCATCGCCTGAGGGGTGTTGGGCATGGCGTCTTTCAGAGCGCGAATACGCTCCCAGGGGTCTTCACCCAGATAGCGAATGCAGGCGTCGAAGGTGGCGCCCCCCCAGGTTTCCAGTGACCAATAACCGACCTGATCCAGCTTTTCCGCAATGGGCAGCATGTCCGCCAGCCGCAACCGGGTAGCAAACAGCGATTGGTGGGCATCGCGCAGGACGACATCAGTAATGCCTAGTGGGCGTTTTGTTTCGTTCATGGCTTGGCTCGTAGTCAAGGAATGTTTATTTGTAGTAAAAATAACAAAATTATACCCGGTTTGCGCGAATCACCCCGGCAAACCAGGAAAGTTAACGACGTGTTTTATGGCGATAACGGTGCACGGCAGCACTGATCACTGCGAGGGTTTCATCATCCTGCGAGGCTGGCGAGGCAGCCGGCTGGGTCCTGGCCCGCGGCGCAGCCGGTGCGGGAACGGGCTGAAAACGCCTGATGACGCCCGACATGAGCGTCATCGAAAACACTAAAACCCCAAGAAAAACAAACACAAACCCCATGCCAAGTGCCATCAGGCCAAGGCCTTCTTGTAATAGTTCAGGATCCTGCATAAGGCCTCTCCTTCCTTATAGCCGATAAGACCATCAACGCGACTGCTCATTGACGCTTGGCGCAGTGCGGGGAATACACTAACCTGCCACACCCTATGAAGAATGCAATGGCGCGATGGTTTAAGTCATGGTTGTTAATTTACTACATAAAGGCGAAATCGGACTAGCCCCCATGGAGGGGGTGATCGATGCCGTCACCCGCGAGCTACTGACGGTCACCCCCGGGTTTGACTGGACGGTGACCGAGTTCGTCCGCGTGGTCGACGCGCGTCTGCCACCGCGCGTGTTCTACAAGCACTGCCCTGAACTCGCCCAGTCTCCGGTTGCCACCCCCAGCGGCATTCCCGTCCACCTACAGCTGCTGGGCGCCGATCCGGCGGCTCTCGCCGCCAACGCTCGCCAGGCGCTGTCGCTGGGTGCACGCAGCATCGACCTCAATTTCGGCTGCCCGGCGAAGCTCGTCAACCGCCACGACGGCGGCGCGTCGCTACTGCGCCAGCCCGAGCGCGTTTACCAGGCCGTGAAAGCGGTTGCTGACGCCCTCGACGGTGACATTCCCGTGACGGCAAAAATCCGCTTGGGGTTTTCTGACCGCCGCCTGGCCGTTGCCTGCGCCCAGGCCACCGAAGCCGGCGGCGCGGCGCGGCTGGTGGTTCACGGCCGCACCCGCGACGAAGGCTATCGCCCACCCGCCCACTGGGAGTGGATTGCCAAGATTCGCCATTGCGTATCGCTGCCGGTGGTGGCAAACGGTGATATCTGGACGCTGGAGGATTACTGGAAGGCGCGCACGCTATCAGGCTGTCGCGATGTCATGCTGGGACGCAGCGCCCTGGCCGACCCCTGGCTGGCGCCCAGAATACGCCACTGGCAGAGCACCGGCGAACGCCTGGCCGACACTACCTGGCCAATGCGCGCCGGGGTGCTCAAGGAGTACGCCCACCGCCAGCGCCAGCAGCTTCCCGACCGGGTTGTGGTCTCGCTGGTCAAGCAGTGGCTTGCGCAGATGCGTCAGGGGAATGCGGAGGCCGACCACCACTTTCAGCGCGTCAAGCGGATTACCGCCCTGGACACCTTGCTTGAAAGCCTGGTCGTGCCCCTCAGAACCGCCGAACCGGCATAAAAAAAGCGCCCTACCGTTAAGCGGGGCGCTACACACGATCGCAAGACTCCGGCGCGAGCCACCTGAGCCTGGCTAGAAAACAGAAAACCCGTCCTCATAGAAGGACGGGTTTGGAATCTGGCGCGCCCGGGAGGATTCGAACCTCCGACCCTCTGATTCGTAGTCAGATACTCTATCCAGCTGAGCTACGGGCGCGTGGATGATTTTCCACGTTATCGATTTAACAATGCGGGCAAAACATCATCTAAAAAGGTGGCGCGCCCGGGAGGATTCGAACCTCCGACCCTCTGATTCGTAGTCAGATACTCTATCCAGCTGAGCTACGGGCGCAGACCTTAATGTGCGGTTGGCGGAGAGAGAGGGATTCGAACCCTCGATAGGGCTATAAACCCTATACTCCCTTAGCAGGGGAGCGCCTTCAGCCACTCGGCCACCTCTCCTTAACGGCACGGCGCGAATATTACCGATTTGAGGGAAAGTTGTCCAGCCCCGTCCGGAATTTTTTTCGCGCCGACCTTACCTTACGCGCATGACGCGATACTAGTGCGCCGCTGACCAGCGCTCATTCCGCTTCATTTTCACCGCTACGTTCGCGCTGAATACGCTGGTAGATTTCTTCACGGTGAACCGCCACGTCTTTTGGCGCATTAACGCCAATACGTACTTGGTTACCTTTCACACCTAGTACTGTGACGGTGATTTCGTCCCCTATCATCAGGGTTTCGCCGACACGGCGGGTTAGGATGAGCATGGCTGATCTCCTTCTCAGACGTTTTTATACAACGGGATGTGTCCGCCAGCAGCGGCACCATGCCATTATGCGGCATGGTACCCCCGACCACCAATGGCAACGGCTCCATGACACCTTAACCTCCCGTTGAAAGAAAGCTCACCACCACACGGCAGCAAGTACCCTTCAGCGTAGAAGGTATCAGGCGTTAATGTTATTCAGATTCGATATCTGATTTATCCAGGCCAAATGCCTTGTGCAGGGCATTGACGGCAAGCTCCATGTGTTTCTCGTCGATGACCACCGAAATCTTGATTTCCGAGGTGGACACCATCCGGATATTGACGTTCTCGTCGGCCAGGACGCGGAACATCTTGGAAGCCACCCCAGCGTGGGAGCGCATGCCAACACCTACCAGCGACACCTTGGCGATATTATCATCGCCACGCAACTCGCCGCCGCCGAGCCCCGGGATCACGGTCTCTTCGAGCAGCTTCTTGGTGGCCTTGTAATCGCCCTTGGCGACGGTAAAGGTAAAGTCGGTGTAGTCACCCGCCGGTGCCACGTTCTGAACGATCATGTCGACTTCGATGTTGGCGTCGGCGATCGGGCCCAGAATACGTGACGCCACACCCGGCACGTCGGGGGTATTGAGCAGGGTCAGCTTGGCTTCGTTTTTCGTGAAGGCGATACCGGAAATCAGCGGTTCTTCCATGGAGTCCTCGTCTTGGTCTGCTTCAGCAACAATCAGGGTACCGGGGCCGTCTTCAAAGCTGGACAGCACCCGCAGGGGAACGTTGTACTTGCCGGCAAATTCGACCGCGCGAATCTGCAGCACTTTCGAGCCCAGGCTTGCCAGCTCGAGCATTTCTTCAACGGTAATGTTTTCCAGCCGCTGCGCCTTGGAGCAGACGCGCGGGTCGGTGGTGTAGACACCATCGACGTCGGTATAGATCTGGCACTCATCGGCGCCTAGCGCCGCCGCCAGGGCCACCCCGGTGGTGTCCGAGCCGCCTCGCCCGAGGGTGGTAATGTTGCCGTCTTCGTCCACGCCCTGGAAACCGGCGACGACGACCACCTGACCCGCGTCCAGGTCGGCTTTCAGGTCATCGGTCTCGATACGCTGGATACGTGCCTTCGTATAGGCACTGTCGGTATGGATACCGACCTGCGCGCCGGTATGGGAGGTAGCGGCGACGCCGGCCTGCTGCAGCGCCATCGCCAGCAGCGAGATCGTGACCTGCTCACCGGTAGACAGCAGCATGTCCATTTCCCGGGGCGCGGGATCGTCGTTCAGCGCGTTGGCCATCTCGGTCAGCCGGTTGGTCTCGCCGCTCATCGCGGAGACCACCACCACGACCTGGTGCCCCTGGTCGCGGAACCCTTTGACCTTTTCCGCCACGGCCTTGATACGGTCGACAGAGCCCACCGAGGTGCCGCCGAACTTCTGTACGTATAGTGCCATATGCCGTTTTCCTGTGTTTTGACAATGTATGTGTTGGAAATCTATGTTTTTGAGATCTGTGTTTTCGAAATCTATGTGTTGGAAATATAGAGAGTGAAAGTGTAGGGAATGGAAGATACCGGGGGAGGCGAAAGATGACGTTTCGCCCTCCCCACAAGCAAAAGGCCGATAGCAGATAATGCCACCGGCCTCGCTGTTTAGCTAAGCGTGTCTTCCAACCATGCCGGTACGCTGTTCAACGCACCGGGAAGGGCATCGGGTCGACTGCCCCCCGCCTGAGCCATATCCGCTCGGCCACCGCCTTTACCGCCGACCTGCGAGGCCACGTGATTGACCAGCTCGCCGGCTTTCACTCGTTCGGTAAGATCCTTGGTGACCCCGGCGATCAGGCTGACCTTGCCCGCCGCCTCATCGGCAACGCCAAGGATGATAACGCCCGAGCCCAGCTTGTTCTTGAGCTGGTCGAGAATGCCGCGCAGCTCCTTGCCAGAGACGCCGTCCAACTGGGTGGCCAGCAGATTCACGCCGTTGACGTCCTGAACCTGGCTGAGCATGTCGCTACCGGCGGCGCTGGCCAGCTTGGCCTTGACCTGCTCGAGCTCCTTTTCCAGGCTGCGATTGCGCTCGACCAGCGACTCCACCCGCGACTCGACCTGCTCGGGCTTGGTCTTCAGGCGCTCGCCCAGCCGCTGGAGGCGGGCTTCCTGCTCGCGGAAATAGGCCAGGGCATTGTCGCCGGTAATGGCTTCGATGCGGCGCACGCCCGAGGCAATACCGACTTCGCTGACCAGGTGGCAGCAGCCGATATCGCCGCTGCGCGCCACGTGGGTACCGCCGCACAGCTCGATCGAAAAGTCGTCGGCGCCGATGGTCAGGACGCGGACATTATCGGCGTATTTGGCTTCAAACAGCGCGGCGGCGCCCTTGGCCTTGGCCTGATCGAGGCTCATCTGCTCAATCTTGGTCGGCGCGTTGGCCAGAATCTGCTCGTTTACCAGGCGCTCGACCTCGGCCAGCTGCGCATCGGTCATCGGCTCGAAGTGGCTGAAATCAAACCGCAGGCGTTCGGCATTCACCAGCGAACCTTTCTGCTGGACGTGGTCGCCCAGTACCATACGCAGCGCCTGATGCAGCAGGTGCGTGGCCGAGTGGTTGCGCAGGGTCGCGGTACGCAAGCCAGCATCTACTTCGCCGCGCACGCTGTCGCCGACGTTCAAGGTTCCTTCGACCATGATGCCCTGGTGAAGATGATGACCGCTCTGCTTCTGGGTATCCGTCACCTGAAAGCGACCACCATCGACATGCAGGTAACCGGTATCGCCGACCTGGCCGCCGGACTCACCGTAGAACGGGGTGCGATCAAGCACCACGATGCCCTTTTGCCCGGCTTCCAGCGCGGCAAGTTCGTTGCCTTGGGCATCGACCAGCGCGGTGACGCTCGCCTGATCTTCCAGGCGCTCGTAGCCGGTAAAGGTGGTTTCGCCCTCGAGCTCGATCGAGGCACTGTAGTCGGCGCCAAACTGGCTTGCCGCCCGGGCACGCTCGCGCTGGGCTTCCAGTTCACGATGGAAGCCCTCTTCATCCAGCGTGACCTCGCGCTCGCGGCACACATCGGCGGTCAAGTCGTAGGGGAAGCCGTAGGTGTCATAGAGCTTGAACACGGTTTCACCGGGCAGCACGTCGCCCTGCAGCTCATCCAGCGCCGCATTGAGAAGGCCCATGCCGTGATCCAGCGTCCGCGCAAACTGCTCTTCTTCTTTTAGCAGTATCCGCGCGATCTGGCTGTTGGCGTCGCGCAGTTCGGGGTAGGCATCGCCCATCTCTTCATCCAGGGCGTCGACCAGCTTGTGGAAGAACGGCTCGTTGGCGCCCAGCTTGTGGCCGTGGCGAATCGCCCGGCGAATGATCCGGCGCAGCACATAGCCACGGCCTTCGTTGGACGGCAGCACGCCATCAACGATTAGAAACGCGCAGGAGCGGATATGGTCGGCAATCACGCGTAGCGACGGCGTTTCGGTATCGCCGTGCCCGGTAGCTCGGGCAGCGGCCTGAAGCAGGTTCTGGAACAGGTCGATCTCGTAGTTGGAGTGCACACCCTGCATGACGGCGGAGACCCGCTCGAGCCCCATGCCGGTATCGATAGACGGCTTGGGCAACGGATTGAGCGTACCCGCCGCATCACGGTCGAACTGCATGAAGACCAGGTTCCAGATTTCGATGTAGCGGTCGCCGTCTTCTTCCGGGCTTCCCGGCGGGCCACCCCACACCTCAGGCCCGTGATCGAAGAAGATCTCGGAGCTGGGGCCGCAGGGGCCGGTGTCGCCCATCTGCCAGAAGTTATCCTCATCGAGCTTGGAGAAACGCTCGGGGTCGATGCCGATGTCGTCTTTCCAGATACGCTCGGCTTCGTCGTCGCTGATATGCACCGTGACCCACAGTTTGTCTTTGGGCAGCCCGAGCGTCTCGGTCAGGAAAGTCCAGGCGAAGTAAATGGCATCACGCTTGAAGTAATCGCCGAAGCTGAAGTTACCCAGCATTTCGAAGAACGTGTGGTGGCGCGCGGTATAGCCGACGTTATCCAGGTCGTTATGCTTGCCACCCGCCCGCACACAGCGCTGCGCCGAGGTTGCGCGCACGTAGGGGCGCGGGTCGCGACCCAGAAAGACGTCCTTGAACGGCACCATGCCCGCGTTGGTGAACAGCAGCGTGGGGTCATTGCCCGGCACCAGCGAACTGGTGGGCACGATGGTGTGGCCATTCTCTTCAAAGAAGGATAAAAATGCCTGTCTGATCTCTGCGCTCTTCATAGGGTATCCGTAACAAGAAAGCGTGATGCCCCAGGGCGCTGTCGCCGCTACCCGCTGGGGTCGCAAAGCCGCTATTATAGCGCAGTTGTCAAACGACTAAAGCCGCAGTTAGTGGCAAAGGGGTCATCAGGAGGGGATTATTGCCCGAAAAGACAGGCTAGAGGGCGTCCAGGGCGTACCGAATCTGGTCGAAATTAAACCCCCGGGTCGCCAGAAACCGTTCGCGCTTGGCGCGCTCTTTGGGGGTGTCACCGGGCGACGCGAAACGTCGCGCCAGGGTCTCTCGAGCAAGTTCGAACCAGTCTACACCCTCGCGTTCTTCAACGACGGCAAAGGCTTCGGTGGCGATCTCGCGATCAACGCCGCGCTGGCGTAGTTCGCCCTGGATGCGAATAACGCCCTGCCCCCGGTTGATACGCGAGCGGATAAACGTTTCGGCAAAGCGCACGTCTGACTGCAGGCCCTGCTCGACCAGCGCGTCCAGACAGGCGTCGATGTCGTCGGCGGCGAAGGCCTTCTGTTCGAGCTTGCGCACCAGCTCAGCGCGGGAATATTCGCGCCGGGCCAGCAGTTGAATGGCCACCTCCCGGGGGGTGGCGTCTTGAGACGATGACAACATGATGCCGCCAGCGGCTTAGAGCAGGCCGTCTTCGGCATCGGTGTCGCTAACCGCATCCGCCGTGGCGGCGTCTTCCTTGTCCTTTTTGGGTTCGGGCTGGGCAAGCAGCTGGGCACGGATCTGGCTTTCGATCTCTTCCATGGTCTCCGGGTGCTCTTCCAGATACTGGGCGGCGTTTGCCTTGCCCTGACCAATCTTCTTGCCCTTGTAGCTGTACCAGGCGCCCGCCTTGTCGACCAGGTTCTGCTGCACGCCCAGGTCAACGACTTCCCCGGCATGGTAGATACCCTTGCCGTAGAGGATCTGGAACTCGGCCTGGCGGAACGGTGGCGCCACCTTGTTCTTGACCACCTTGACGCGGGTTTCGTTACCGGTGACTTCATCTCCCACCTTCACCGAGCCGGTACGGCGGATATCCAGGCGTACGCTTGAGTAGAACTTCAGGGCGTTACCGCCCGTGGTGGTTTCGGGGCTGCCGAACATCACGCCGATCTTCATGCGGATCTGGTTGATGAACACCACCAGGCAGTTGGCGTTCTTGATATTACCGCTGATCTTGCGCAGCGCTTGCGACATCAGGCGCGCCTGGAGACCCACGTGGGCGTCGCCCATTTCGCCTTCAATCTCCGCACGGGGCGTCAGGGCCGCCACCGAGTCGATGATGATGACGTCAACGCCGCCCGAACGCACCAGCATATCGGTGATTTCCAGCGCTTGTTCGCCGGTATCCGGCTGCGATACCAGCAGGTCGTCCAGGTTGACGCCCAGCTTTTCGGCGTAGCTCGGGTCGAGGGCATGCTCGGCATCCACAAAGGCACACACTTTGCCCTGCTTCTGCGCCTGGGCAATTACCGACAGCGTCAGGGTCGTCTTGCCCGAGGACTCAGGGCCGAAGATTTCAGCCACGCGGCCGTACGGCAGGCCGCCGATTCCCAGGGCGATATCCAGCCCCAGCGAACCGGTGGACACCGACGGCATGACGACGCGCGGCGCATCGCCCAAGCGCATGACCGTGCCTTTGCCAAACTGGCGGTCAATCTGGGTAAGTGCCGCGTTAAGCGCCTTGGTACGGTTGTCGTCCTGAGCCATTCAGATCATCCTCATCATAAGCTGTATAATTAGCCAGTAGTATGCCAAAGATTAGTCGTTAAACAAATCCTCAGCGAGTGTTTCGCACGATTATTTCTTGCCCGGATCTTCGGTCTGCTCCATCAGGCGCACCACCAGGCCTGCCAGCGCCTGACGCACCGCCTGCTCGCGCACTGCCTGGCGGTCGCCGGGGAACTGAAAGCGCTCGGCGTGCTGCTGCTGCGCATCGCCCCAGGCCAGCCAGACGGTGCCCACGGGCTTGTCCTGGCTGCCACCTTCGGGACCTGCCACGCCGCTGACCGCCACGCCAAGCCTCGCACCGCTTTCACGACAGGCCCCCGCCACCATGGCCTTGACCACCGCGTCGCTCACCGCGCCATGGGCCTCAAGCGTGGTCTCGGGCACCCCCAGAAGGCGCGTCTTGGCCGCATTGGCGTAGGTCACATAGCCGGTGGTGAAGTACGCCGAGCTGCCTGCCACCGAGGTGATGGCACTGGCAATGCCCCCGCCCGTGCATGATTCGGCGGCAGTGACTTCCACCCCGGCTTGCTGGCAAAGCCGCCCCAGGCGCTGAGCCAGCAACGACAGATCCAGATTCAGCAAACTCGAGACACTAGGTGACATGGTCGCTCCTTCATGTGCGTCGTCAATTCAGCGTAGAATACTGCGTTTCCGTTGCTCAAAGAACCGCTAGCAAGCCAACGCTTGCGCCACGCTCAATTAGGACGCCCATGTCACAGGCCAGCCCCGCGCACACGCCAATGATCGCGCAATACCTGAAGATCAAACGCGAGCACCCCGAGGTACTGCTGTTTTACCGGATGGGGGACTTCTACGAGCTCTTTTTTGACGACGCCAAGCGCGCCGCGGCGCTGCTCGACATCACCCTGACCCAGCGCGGGCAGTCGGGCGGCAAGCCGATCCCCATGGCGGGCGTCCCCTATCATAGCGCCGAGGGGTATCTGGCCCGCCTGGTGGCCGCCGGTGAATCCGTCGCTATCTGCGAACAGATTGGCGACCCGGCCACCAGCAAGGGCCCAGTCGACCGTCAGGTCGTACGTATCGTCACGCCCGGTACGCTGCACGATGAAGCGCTGCTTGATGCGCGGCGCGATAACGTCCTGGTGGCCCTGGCCCCTGGCAAGGACGGCTTCGGACTGGCCTGGCTGGAACTTTCCAGCGGCCGCTTCAGCCTGCTGGAGGTGAACAGCGAGGCCGAGATGCTCGCCGAGCTCACGCGGCTTTCCCCGGCGGAGCTGCTGGTGCCCGAGAGCCTCACCCTGCCCGAGGCCTGGTCGCAGGCACCCGGCCTGCGCCGCCAGGGCGAATGGCTGTTCGACCTGCAGAGCGCGACCCGCAGCCTGTGCGATCAGTTCGAGGTGCAGGATCTGCGGGGCTTCGGCTGCGCGCACCTGACCACCGCGCTGATCGCCGCCGGGGTGCTGATCGACTATGCGCGCGACACCCAGCGCTCCCGTCTGCCCCACGTCACGGCGATCAGCGTCGAGAACCGCGACGATGCCGTGGTCATCGATGCCGCCAGCCGACGCAACCTGGAAATCGACATCAACCTCGGCGGCACCACCGACAACACCCTGGCCAGCGTGCTGGACACCTGCACCACGGCCATGGGCTCGCGCCTGCTCAAACGCTGGCTGAACCGCCCGCTACGCCAGCGCGAGGTTATCCAGGGGCGCCAGGCGGGGGTCGCGCTGCTTGGTCTGGACGCGCGCTATCTCGCGATGCGCGACACCCTGAGCGACGTGGGCGACGTCGAGCGGATTCTGGCGCGCGTCGCGCTGTACAGCGCCCGCCCCCGTGACCTGGCACGCCTGCGCGACGCCCTGATGACGCTGCCCACCCTTGAACAGCAGCTCGGCGAGGTCGAGGACGGCAGCCTGCTGGATAGCCTCCGCCCGCATATACGGCCCTACCCTGAAATGGCCGATACGCTACAGCGGGCGCTGGTCGCCAACCCGCCGGTGGTGATCCGCGACGGCGGGGTGATTGCCCCGGGGTACGACGCGGAGCTGGACGAGCATCGCGGCCTGGCGGAAAACGCCGGCGACTACCTGGTGCAGCTTGAAACCCGCGAGCGCGAACGCACCGGCCTTGCCAACCTCAAGGTCGGCTACAACCGCGTACACGGCTACTTCATCGAGCTGCCCCGGGCCCAGGCCCAGCAGGCCCCGGCCGACTATATTCGCCGCCAGACGCTGAAAAATGCCGAGCGGTTTATCATCCCCGAGCTGAAAGAATTCGAGGACAAGGCGCTGTCGGCGAAATCCCGGGCGCTATCCCGGGAAAAGTGGCTCTACGACCAGCTGCTCAACGAACTCAACGAATCGCTCAACGCGCTGCAGCGGACATCCCAGGCGCTGGCCGAGCTGGACGTACTGTGCGCCTTCAGCGAACGCGCCGAGGCGCTTAACTGGGTTCGCCCGACCCTGGGGGCGTCCACGGGTCTGACCATCCACGCCGGTCGCCACCCGGTGGTCGAGCAGGTCAGCGACCACCCCTTCGTGCCCAACGATGTCACGCTGACGCCCGAGCAGCACATGCTGATCATCACCGGCCCCAACATGGGCGGTAAGTCGACCTACATGCGCCAGACCGCGCTGATTGCGCTGCTGGCCCATAGCGGCAGCTTTGTCCCGGCGGATGCCGCCGAGATAGGCCCGGTCGACCGTATCTTCACCCGCATCGGCTCGTCGGATGACCTGGCGGGCGGGCGCTCGACGTTCATGGTCGAAATGACCGAAACCGCCAACATCCTGCATAACGCCACCGAGCACAGTCTGGTACTGATGGATGAAATCGGCCGTGGCACCAGCACCTTCGACGGCCTGTCGCTGGCCTGGGCAAGCGCCGAGCATCTGGCCAATACCCGAGCGCTAACGTTGTTTGCTACCCATTACTTCGAGATGACCGGGCTTCCCGATCAGGCCGACGGCGTGGCCAACATCCATCTGACCGCCACCGAGCACGGCGACAGCATCGTCTTCATGCACCGCATCGAGGCCGGGCCGGCCAGCCAGAGCTACGGGCTGCAGGTTGCCCAGCTGGCGGGGGTGCCCAACCAGGTGATACAGCGTGCGCGGGAGAAACTCGTGACCCTTGAGCAGCGCGATGTTGAAGAGCAGCGCCATGCACCGCTGTCGCAACACGCCGCCCCTCAGCAAAACGATCTGTTCGCCAGCGCCCCGCACCCGGTGATCGAGGCGCTGGAGCAGGCCGATATCGACGACCTGTCACCGCGCGAGGCATTGGCGCTGTTATATCAATGGCGCGAACTGCTCTAATCCGGCGCAACAGAACCGCGCTGCGGTGCTTGCCGCCAGGTTAGGGCACCTCTAGAATGTCGCCCATACTTTTTAACTTATAAAAAATGGTTGATTTATAACCATTCACGATTGACCACGACCAAGGGCGCCCCCTTGGTCCCGCAAGAGGGATAGCAAGATGACGTTTGTCGTTACCGAGAACTGCATCCAATGCAAATACACTGACTGTGTCGAGGTCTGCCCAGTCGACTGTTTCTACGAAGGCCCGAACTTTCTGGTGATTCACCCGGACGAGTGTATCGATTGCGCGCTGTGTGAGCCGGAGTGCCCCGCCGAGGCGATTTTCTCCGAAGATGAACTGCCCGACGGGCAGGAACAGTTTATCGAGATCAACGCCGAGCTTTCCGAGGTGTGGCCCAACATTGCCGAGAAGAAGGACCCGCTGCCCGATGCCGAGGAATGGGACGGCAAGAGCGGCAAGCTTGAAAAACTCGAACGCTGAGCAACGCGCGGCGCTGTTGAGTCAGGCCGCCCTTGCAGCATGCGATGAGAAACCAGCGATAGCGCTGGTTTTTTATGCGCGAATGGCTGAGCGCTCAGCCACTCGTGCATAAAAAAAGGCGGCCCGTAGGCCGCCCGCTCCAAGCACTTCCTCTGACCACTCCCTGTGTCAACTTCCTCTGGTGTCGTCCTTGCCAGGGCTCACATCGCTGTGTCACCCGGCGCACCACCTGCATCCCGTTGTTGCATCCTGCCTGAGAGCGTCCTTGCCTCCCCTTGTCCTTCGCGAGCATTGTGGCAGAACGCCAAAGCATCACAAGGCGGTCTAAAACGACAAGGGGCAGACCCGGCCGGCCCACCCCTTTTAAAAAAGCTTTAATAAACAAAAGCTTAAACTATAGTTAGTGGAAAATTTCTGTTTTTCTTACCCGATTCGAGCGAATTTCGACGGCATTTGTAAGAGATCTCTTACAAAATTTTGAGACATCTCTTACAAAGCCACTGCCACTTCTAGCCTTATTGGCCTTTAATCGCCTTGATTCCCGGGTAATCGACGTCGCCCAGTTCATCCTCGATCACCAGCAGGCGGTTGTACTTGGCCACCCGGTCAGAGCGGCATAGCGACCCCGTCTTGATCTGGCCGGCACAGGTGCCCACGGCCAAATCGGCGATGGTGGTATCTTCGGTCTCACCCGAGCGGTGGGAAATCACGGCGGTAAAGCCCGCGTCCTGGGCCATCTTGATGGCATCCAGCGTTTCCGACAGCGAACCAATCTGGTTGAACTTGATCAGGATCGAGTTGCCGATCTGCTCGTCGATACCGCGCTTGAGAATCCGGGTGTTGGTCACGAACAAATCATCGCCAACCAGCTGAATCTTATCGCCCAGCTTGTCGGTCAAGGCTTTCCAGCCGTCCCAGTCAGATTCGTCCATGCCGTCTTCAATGGACACGATCGGGTAGTCCGCGCACAGGCCTGCCAGATAGTCGGCAAACCCTTCTGCGTCATAGCGCTTGCCTTCACCGGCAAGGTTGTACTGGCCGTCCTTGTAGAATTCAGAAGAGGCACAATCCAGCGCCAGCGTCACATCGCTGCCCAGCGAGTAGCCCGCATCGGCAACCGCCTGCTTGATCACCGCCAGCGCGTCAGCGTTGGACGCCAGGTTAGGGGCGAAACCGCCTTCGTCGCCTACCGAGGTGGACAGCCCTTTGGCCGAAAGCACCTTTTTCAGCGCGTGAAAAATCTCGGCGCCCATGCGCAGGCCTTCGCGGAAGCTGGCCGCACCGACCGGCTGGACCATGAATTCCTGGATATCGACGTTGTTATCCGCGTGCTCGCCGCCGTTGAGGATATTCATCATCGGCACCGGCATGCGGTACTGGCCCGGCTGGCCGTACAGCTCGGCGATGTGGGCATAAAGCGGCACGCCCTTGGCATTGGCGGCGGCTTTGGCGGCCGCCAGCGACACGGCAAGAATCGCATTGGCGCCCAGGTTGGCCTTGTTATCCGTGCCGTCCAGGGCAAGCATGGCGTCGTCTAGCCCGCGCTGGTCGCGAGCATCCATCCCCATCAGGGCCTCACGGATTCTGCCATTGACCGCGTCCACTGCCTTGAGCACGCCCTTGCCGAGGTAGCGGGCCTTGTCGCCATCACGCAGCTCAAGCGCTTCCCGCGAGCCGGTCGAGGCACCGCTGGGGGCGCAGGCATCGCCCACCGCACCGCTGGCGAGACGAACAGTCGCCTGTACCGTCGGGTTGCCCCGTGAGTCGAGTACTTCCAACGCACGGATATCAACAATTTTGGTCATGACAGTGTCCTTGGTTGTCGGTCTAATGGAGGTTTAACGTATCACGTTTAGCGGCGCCATCAGCGAATCGCCAGCGGCGCAAAGCCTTTCACCAGTGCGTCCAGCTGCGCGAGCTGGGTCAAAAACGGCTCCAACTGATCCAGCGGCAAGGCGCAGGGGCCATCGCACTTGGCATTATCGGGGTCGGGGTGCGCTTCCAGGAACAGCCCCGCCAGACCTACCGCGACGCCGGCGCGAGCCAATTCCGCCACCTGGGCACGGCGCCCATCGGCGCTATCGGCACGCCCACCCGGGCGCTGCAGTGCATGGGTCACGTCGAAAAACACCGGCGCCCCGGTCTGCTTCATGTCGCCCAGGCCCAGCATATCCACAATCAGGTTGTTATAGCCAAAACTGGTGCCCCGCTCGCAAAGCATCAGGCGGTCGTTACCGGCTTCCCGGAACTTGGTGAGGATATGACGCATTTCATGGGGAGCCAGAAACTGCGGCTTCTTGATATTGATCGCCGCGCCGGTCTTGGCCATGGCCACCACCAGATCGGTCTGGCGTGCAAGAAACGCCGGCAGCTGGATAATATCGGCGACTTCCGCTGCCGGCGCTGCCTGCCAGGGCTCATGAACGTCGGTGATGATGGGGACGCCATGGCGGGCCTTGATATCGGCCAGGATCTGCAGACCCTTTTCAAGTCCCGGTCCGCGGTAGGAATGGATCGAGCTGCGGTTCGCCTTGTCGAAACTCGCCTTGTAGACGTAGGGCATGCCGAGCTTTTGCGTCACCTTGACGTAGGTCTCGGCCACTTCATCTGCCAGCTCAGCCGACTCCAGGACGTTCATGCCCCCCAGCAGCATCAGTGGCAAAGAATTGCCGGCAGTTAGGCCGGCAACGTTGATATGGTGCTCTTGGAATGTCTCTTGAGAAGCCATGCTTCCCCCTGTTATTCCTGAGGCGCCGCGTGGGCACGTACCCTTGCGGCTTTGTGCTCGACGGCGGCATTGATAAAGCCTGAAAAGAGCGGATGGCCATCCCGCGGCGTCGAGGTGAATTCCGGGTGGAACTGGCAGGCGACGTACCAGGGATGGTCAGCAAGCTCGACCATTTCGACCAGCGACTGGTCGACGCTCTTACCCGAGATCACCAGCCCGGCCTTTTCCAGGTCGTCGACGAACTGGTTGTTGACCTCGAAGCGGTGACGATGACGTTCGACGATCTCATCAGCGCCATAGGCCTCGCGGGCCCGGCTGCCCGGCCTCAGGTGGCAGACCTGGCCGCCCAGACGCATGGTACCGCCCAGGTCGGACGCGGCGTCGCGCAGCTCGATCTTGCCTTCGGCGTTGAGCCACTCGGTAATCAGGCCAACAACGGGATGCTGGGTATTGTGGGTAAACTCGGTGGAGTTGGCGTCTGCCCAGCCCGCCACATGCCGCGCGAACTCGATGACCGCGACCTGCATACCCAGGCAGATCCCCAGATACGGCACCTTGTTTTCACGGGCGAACTGGGCCGTCATGATCTTGCCTTCCACGCCGCGCTCGCCAAAGCCGCCTGGCACCAGAATGGCGTCTTTACCGGCCAGCCGCTCGGTGCCATGGCGCTCGATATCTTCAGAGTCGACGAAGTCGATATTGACCTTGATACGCCCCTGGATACCGGCGTGGATCAGCGCTTCGTTGAGCGACTTGTAGGCATCGAGGAGCTCCATGTACTTGCCGACCATGGCAATGCTCACCGATTTGAGCGGATTGAGCTTGGCATCCAGCACTTTCACCCACTCGGACAGATCGGCTTCAGGGGCTTCCAGGCGCAGCTTGTCGCACACGATATCGTCCAGGCCGTGCTCGTGGAGCATCAGCGGGATGCGATAAATGGTGTCGGCGTCCTGCAGGGGCACCACCGCGCGCTCTTCCACGTTGGTGAACAGCGCGATCTTGCGCCGCTCGCTTTCTTCCAGCTCGACTTCGCTGCGACAGATCAGGATATCCGGCTGGATACCGATGGAGCGTAGCTCCTTGACGCTGTGCTGGGTGGGCTTGGTCTTGGTTTCGCCCGCCGTCTTGATGTATGGCACCAGCGTCAGGTGCATGTAGATCGCCCGGCTGGCGCCCAGCTCGCTGCGGATCTGGCGGATTGACTCCAGGAACGGCAGCGACTCGATGTCACCGACCGTACCGCCGATTTCCACCAGCGCCACGTCGAAACCTTCGCCACCGGCATAGACACGCTGCTTGATCTCGTCGGTGATATGCGGAATGACCTGCACGGTGCCGCCCAGGTAGTCACCACGCCGCTCGCGGCGCAGCACGTGCTCGTAGACACGGCCGGTGGTGAAGTTGTTGCCCTGGGTCATCTTGGTGCGAATGAAGCGTTCGTAGTGACCAAGGTCCAGATCGGTTTCGGCACCATCCTCGGTGACAAACACCTCGCCATGCTGGAAGGGACTCATGGTGCCCGGATCCACGTTGATGTACGGGTCGAGCTTGAGCATGGTGACCTTAAGGCCGCGCGCCTCGAGGATCGCCGCCAGCGAGGCCGACGCGATGCCCTTGCCGAGAGAGGACACAACGCCGCCGGTCACGAAGATATATCGTGTCATGAAAAACCTGTCGAAACGTGATCAGAAGGCACGGCAGAAAGCCACACCAGGATGGGACGACAGGATAGCAGAGTACGCCTAAAGGCTCAATTTGAACTGAGCATCCAAAACCTACTCAGATTGAATAACACTTGTGCCAACGCCCCAGCGATAGGTCTCCGCGAGGGCGCTGTGAACTCATCCCTGGGCGCTACTTTCGCCATCCCTGGCGAAAGACCCTCGCTACGACCTATCCCTGGCGCTGCTCTATGCGTCAGGCGCGCGTTACACGCCCAGGTAATCCAGCATGCCTTCGGCAGCCTGGCGGCCTTCGTAGATGGCGGTGACCACCAGGTCGGAGCCACGCACCATATCGCCGCCGGCAAAGATTTTCTCGTTGCTGGTCTGGAAGGCGTACTGGCCGTGTTCCGGGGCTTTGACCCGGTCGCGCTCGTCGATCTGGATGTTGGCCGGGTCGAACCACGGCGCGGGGCTGGCCTGGAAACCGAAGGCAACGACCACGGCGTCGGCGGGGACGATCTCTTCCGAACCCGGCACCACTTCGGGACGCTGCCGGCCGTTTTCATCCGGCTCGCCCAGACGCGTGCGCACCACCTTCACGCCTTCGACCTTGTCTTCACCGACCACGGCCACCGGCTGGCGGTTGAACAGGAATTCGACCCCTTCTTCCCGGGCATTGGCCACCTCTTTACGCGACCCCGGCATGTTCTCTTCATCACGGCGATAGGCGCAGGTTACGCTCGCCGCACCTTGACGAATCGAGGTCCGGTTACAGTCCATGGCGGTATCACCGCCGCCCAGTACCACCACGCGCTTGCCTTCCATGGAAATGTAGTCATTGGGGTCTTTTTCAAAGCCCAGGCAGCGATTGACGTTGGCAATCAGGAAGTCGAGCGCTTTATAAACACCCGGCAGGTCTTCGCCTGGGAAGCCACCTTCCATGTACTTATAGGTACCCATGCCCAGAAACACTGCGTCGTAATCCTGGAGCAGCGTTTCAAACTCAACGTCGGTACCGATCTCGGTATTCAGCCGGAACTCGACGCCCATTTCTTCAAAGACTGCACGCCGGCGTTCCATGACGTTCTTTTCCAGCTTGAACTCGGGAATGCCGAACGTCAGCAGGCCGCCGATTTCGGGGTACTTGTCGAACACCACCGGCTTGACGCCGTTGCGCGCCAGGATATCGGCGCAGCCCAGTCCCGCCGGCCCCGCGCCGACAATGGCGACTTTCTTGTCGGTCCAGGTCACGTTAGACATGTCCGGGCGCCAGCCCATGGCAAAGGCGGTGTCGGTGATGTACTTCTCGATCGACCCGATGGTCACCGCGCCGAAGCCGTCGTTGAGCGTGCAGTCGCCTTCACACAGGCGATCCTGCGGGCACACGCGGCCACACACCTCGGGCAGCGAGTTGGTCTTGTGCGACAGCTCGGCGGCTTCGATGATGTTGCCTTCCACCACCAACTGCAGCCAGTTGGGAATATAGTTGTGCACCGGACACTTCCACTCGCAGTACGGGTTGCCGCAGTGCAGGCAGCGGTGTGCCTGACTGGCCGCATCTGTGGGTTTGTACGGCTCGTAGATCTCGGCAAATTCCTTGGCCCGCGTGCGCGCGGGTTTCTTCTGGGGGTCCTGGCGACCCACGTCGACAAACTGAAAGTCGTTGTTCAAACGGTTGGCCATGATGTCTCTCCTGTCAGCGATAGGGGCTAAACGGTTATTCCGGATGACGCCGCGACTGGTCCAGTAGGCTGCCGAGGCTCGCCGCCTTGGGCTTTACCAGCCAGAAGTGGCGCGCGTAATCGCTGAAGTCTTCCAAAATAGCCGCCCCACGTGCCGATCCTGTCGCTGCCACGTAGGCCTCAATCATTTCACGCAGATGGCGACGATACGCCTCCATCGCTTCGGTGTTAACACGGTGAATCTCGACCAGCTCGTGGTTGTACTTGTCCACGAAGGTGCGCTCTTCATCCAGCACATAGGCAAAACCGCCGGTCATGCCCGCGCCGAAGTTGACGCCCGTTTCGCCGAGCACGCAGACCATGCCACCAGTCATGTACTCGCAGCAGTGATCGCCGGCGCCTTCGATGACCGCCGTGGCGCCGGAGTTGCGCACCGCGAAGCGCTCGCCCGCCGTGCCTGCGGCAAACAGGGTGCCGCCGGTCGCCCCGTAAAGGCAGGTATTGCCGATGATCGCCGTCTTGTGGCTTTCGAACTCGCTCACCCTGGGCGGCACAATCACGATACTGCCGCCGTTCATGCCTTTACCGACGTAGTCGTTGGCATCGCCTTCCAGGTACAGATTCAGGCCACAGGCGTTCCATACCCCGAAGCTCTGACCGGCTACCCCGGTAAAGCGTGCGGTCACCGGCGCCGCTTCCAGACCTTTTTCACCGTAGCGCTTGGCAATCGCACCGGACGTCAATGCGCCCACGCTGCGGTCGCAGTTGGTAATCGAAAAGTCGAATTCGCCGCCGGATTGGCTGTCGATGGCGTCCCTGAGGGCCGCCAGCACCTCCTGGTTCTTGGCGCCTGGATCATGGGGCACGTTGCGACTCACCTCGCAGAACTGCGGCGCGTCGGCGGGCACGAAGTCATTGGTCAGCAGCGGCGTCAAATCCAGCTTGCGCTGGGACGCGGTGGTGCCTTCCAGCACTTCCAGCAGGTCGGTGCGGCCGATCAGGTCGGTGAGCTTGCACACCCCCAGCATGGCCATCAGTTCGCGGACTTCCTCGGCAATAAAGCGGAAGTAGTGCTTGACCATGTCCACGGTGCCACGGAAGTGCTCGCCGCGCAGGAAGTCATCCTGGGTAGCGACACCGGTGGCACAGTTGTTCAGGTGACAGATACGCAGGTACTTGCAGCCCAGCGCGACCATCGGCGCGGTACCGAAGCCGAAGCTCTCGGCGCCCAGGATCGCCGCCTTGACCACGTCGAGCCCGGTTTTCAGGCCGCCGTCGGTCTGCAGGCGAATCTTGTCGCGCAGGCCGTTGATGCGCAGCGCCTGGTGCACCTCCGGCAGGCCCAGCTCCCAGGGGCTACCTGCGTGCTTGATCGAGGTCAGCGGGCTCGCCGCCGTACCGCCGTCGTAGCCGGAGACGGTGATTAGATCGGCATAGGCCTTGGCCACACCCGTAGCGATGGTGCCGATGCCCGGCTCGGACACCAGCTTGACCGAAACCTGAGCATCCGGGTTGACCTGCTTGAGGTCAAAGATCAGCTGCGCCAGGTCTTCGATCGAGTAGATATCGTGGTGCGGCGGCGGCGAAATCAGCGTGACGCCGGGCACCGAATAACGCAGCCGGGCAATCAGCTGGTTGACCTTGCCGCCGGGCAGCTGGCCGCCCTCGCCGGGCTTGGCGCCCTGGGCCACCTTGATCTGCAGCACTTCGGCGTTGACCAGATAGTGCGGAGTGACGCCAAAGCGGCCCGACGCGATCTGCTTGATCTTGGAGCTGCGAATCGTGCCGTAGCGCGCCGGATCTTCGCCGCCTTCACCCGAGTTGGAGCGACCGCCGGCCTCGTTCATGGCCTGGGCCAGCGCCTCGTGGGCTTCCGGCGAAAGCGCGCCCAGCGACATGCCCGCGCTATCGAAACGCGGCAGCAGGTCTTCGACAGGCTCGACGTCGTCCAGGGCTACCGGCGTTTCCGACGGCTTGAGCTTGAGCAGATCGCGGATGGTCGCCACCGGCCGCTCATTGACCAACTGGGCGAACTTCTTCCACTTGGGGTAGCTGCCTTCCTGAACGGCGGCCTGCAGCGTCATGACCACGTCCGGGTTATAGGCGTGGTATTCGTGGCCGTGCACGTACTTGAACATGCCGCCCTGCAGAATGCCCTTGCGCGGGATCCAGGCGTCTTTAGCCAGCAATGCCTGTTGCATTTGCAGCTCGGCAAAGCCAGTGCCCTGGATGCGCGACGCCATGCCCGGGAAGCACATCTGCATGATGTCGTCGTCGAGGCCGACAGCTTCAAACAACATCGAACCGCGGTAAGACGCCAGTGTCGAGATGCCCATCTTGGAGAGGATTTTGAATAGCCCCTTCTGCAGGCCTTTACGGTAGTTTTCCCGCGCGTCTGCCGGGTTGCCGGTCAGTTCGCCGGTGCGGTGCATATCCGCCATCACCTGATAGGCAAGCCAGGGGTAAACCGCCGTGGCGCCGACGCCGAACAGCACCGCCATCTGATGGGCATCCCGCGCGTAGCCGGTCTCCACCACAATGTTGGCGTTGGGGCGCAGGGCCAGACGGCCCAGATGGGTATGCACCGCGCCCACCGCCAGGGCGGCCTGAATCGGCAGCAGTCCCTTGGGCAAGTCGGCATCGGAGAGCACCAGCACGACCTTGCCGGCCTGCACCTGCGCTTCCGCTTCCTGGCACAGCGCTGCCAGCGCCTGCTTGAGCGACTGCTGTTCGGGATCATAGCCAAGCGACAGAGTGTGGCTGGCAAACGCCGGGTCGTCCTGGCTGACCAGCGCGGTAAACTTGCGCGGCGACAAAACCGGCGTGGTCAGAATCAAGCGATGGGCGTGCTCGGGCGTTGCCTTGAAGACGTTGAGCTCGGCGCCGCAGCAGGTTTCCAGCGACATCACGATAGCTTCGCGCAGCGGGTCGATCGCCGGGTTGGTCACCTGGGCAAACTTCTGGCGGAAATAGTCGGTGAGCAGACGCGGACGGCTGGACAGCACCGCCATCGGCGTATCGTCGCCCATGGAGCCGACGGCCTCTTGACCACTCTCGGCCAGCGGGCGCAGCACCTGGTCGCGTTCTTCGAAGCTGACCTGAAACATCTTCTGCTGCACGTTCAGCGCGTCGGTGCCCATGTTCTGGAAGCGCGCCAGCTCGGTGAGCGCCGACTCGAGGTAGTTGGCTTCCTGCTTCAGCCAGCGCTTGTAGGGATACGCCGACTTCAGACGGTTGTCGATGTCCTGGGTATGCAGTACTTCGCCGGTCTGGGTATCCACCGCCAGCATCTGGCCGGGGCCCACGCGGCCTTTGGCCACCACGTCTTCCGGCTGGTAACCGTAGGTGCCGATTTCCGAGGCCAGGGTGATGTAACCGTTCTTGGTAATCACCCAGCGCGCCGGGCGCAGGCCGTTGCGGTCAAGCATGCATACCGCCTGGCGGCCGTCGGTCATCACCACGCCCGCCGGACCGTCCCAGGGCTCCATGTGCATGGAGTTGTATTCGTAGAAGCCACGCAGCTCGGCGTCCATGGTTTCGACGTTCTGCCAGGCCGGCGGCACCATCATGCGCACCGCGCGATGCAGCTCCATGCCGCCGGTGAGCAGCACTTCGAGCATGTTATCCATGCTCGAGGAATCGGAACCGGTGGTATTGACGATTTCGTCCAGCTCAGCGATATCCGGCAGGCGTTCGCTGACGAAGTTGGCCTTGCGCGAGTTCGCCCAGCCGCGGTTGGCCTCGATGGTGTTGATTTCACCGTTGTGGGCCAGCAGGCGGAACGGCTGGGCCAGCGGCCAGCGCGGTGCGGTGTTGGTCGAGAAGCGCTGGTGGAACACGCAGATCGCCGTTTCCAGGCGCGGGTCGTTGAGGTCTTTGTAGAAAGCCGGCAGGTCTTCGGGCATCACCAGCCCTTTGTACGACACCACCTCGGACGACAGCGACGCGACATAGAAGTCCTCGTCGTCGCGCAGCGCCTGCTCGGCACGACGGCGCGCCATGAACAGGTCAACGTCGAAATGCTCGCCGCTGCCCGGCTGCACGAACACCTGACGGATACGCGGCAGGCAATCCAGCGACATCGGCCCACACACGCTTGAGTCGGTCGGCACCGCGCGCCAGCCGAGCACGTCGAGTCCGCGCGCTTCCAGCTCGCCGGTCAGGGTGTCGCGGGCATGCGCTTCGCGGGCGTCATCATTGGGCAGGAAAACAGTGCCTACGGCGAACCGTTCGCCGAGTTCGACGCCCAGCGCCTCCTGGGCGATGGCCTGCATGAAATGCACAGGCATCTTAAGCAGCAGCCCACAGCCGTCGCCGGTTTTACCGTCGGCGGCAATGCCGCCCCGGTGAGTCATGCAGGTGAGTGACTCGATCGCGGTTTTCAACAGATCGTGGCTGGCCTGCCCCTCCATATGGGCAATCAGGCCGAAGCCGCAGTTGTCGCGAAACTCGCCGGGCTGGTGAAGACCTTGGTTCATGGGCGTGCCTCTAGTCAGCGTGTTTTTTTGGTAGCGGGGGTGTGATACAAAGGCGGGTTATTGATTTTTTGGTGGTGATGGCCTGCCCGCTAAAGGGAGGCGCTTGCCTTCGCTACCGTCTTTAAAATGGCCGATCAGCATAGCGATTTGCAGCCGTCTTGCGCAATCCTTCCGCGTTCAGCGAACGCTCAAAACCCTTGCCAAATCCTGTAGTTGCACAACCAGTCAACTAAAAAAACGATACCCTTCAACCACTTGCGAAGCCGAAAAACGCTATTTTAACGAAGCAATTCCGCCACTAGACTTTAGTCTAAAAAGGCAGTTTTTAGCCATGCCGATGCTGCATGAGGCATACGGATTAGCTAAAGCAAAACCGCCCAAGCAGCCATCCAACAAAAACACCCCGCTGCCTGGAGCGGGGTGTTTTTATTGAATGACCGTCGGTAAAGGCTAGCGTCGTGGGTAGTGGTCGAGCAGGCGCTTCAATTGATCAACAGGTACCGCATCGCTGACGCAGGCGCGGCCCAGTGCTTCCAGCAGCACCAGGCGCAGGCGGGTGTCGATATTTTTCTTGTCCAGCCGCATACGAGCGAGAAAGTCGTCGCTCGACATGCCCTGGGGGGCGTGGACGGGTAAGTCAGCGCTCTTGATCACCGCCAGGCTGCGCTCACGCTGCGCCGATGAAATCCAGCCCAGCGTATGGGAAAGCGTCGCGGCCATGGCCATCCCCGCCCCCACGGCTTCGCCGTGCAGCCAGTTGCCATAGCCCTGGTGCGCCTCGATAGCGTGACCAAAGGTGTGCCCCAGGTTGAGTAGCGCGCGCACGCCCTGCTCGGTCTCGTCCTCGGCCACCACGTCGGCCTTTATCTGGCAGCTCTGGGCAATCGCCTCGGCGATGACTGCGGGCTCCACGCGGCGCAGCGCCGTCATGTTATTTTCCAGCCAGTCCAGAAAGTCGGCATCGCGGATCAGGCCGTACTTGATGACTTCCGCCAGGCCTGCGGAGAGTTCCCGCGCGGGCAGCGTGGTGAGCGTATCGATATCCACCAGCACGGCCTTGGGCTGCCAGAATGCGCCGATCATGTTTTTGCCCAGCGGATGATTGACGCCGGTCTTGCCCCCCACCGAGGAATCCACCTGGGACAGCAACGTGGTCGGCACCTGGATAAACGCCACGCCGCGCTGATAGGCAGCGGCGGCATAGCCCACCATGTCACCGATTACGCCGCCGCCCAGCGCCACCAGCGTACAGCGGCGATTGAACCCGGCTTCCAGCAGCGCATCCCAGATGCGACCTACCTGCTCCATGGATTTGTACTGCTCGCCATCGGGCAGCACCACCGTACGCACCTCCAAATGATCCGGCAGGCTGGCGCAGAGCTTATCAAGGTACAGCGGGGCAATCGCGGTGTTGGTCACCACCATGACCTGCTGCCCCGCCAGATAGGGCGTCAGCAGTTCGGGCTTGCCTATCAGCCCGGTACCAACATGAATCGGATAGCTGCGCTCGCCGAGCGACACGGTAAGCGTACGCTGTACGCCATCGACTGCGGTCATGGGGATACCTTGTTGGACGATTGTGCGGGTTCAAGCGGGTCGACGATGCGCCGCACGCGACGCAGAATCTCGTTGACCACCGCGCGCGGGCTACGCCGGTCGGTACGCACGGTGATATCGGACGTGGCGCGATACAGCGGGTCGCGCTGGGCGAACATGTCGTTGAGCACCTGTTCGCGATTGTCGCACTGAAGCAAGGGCCGGTTGCGATCCTTGGCCGTGCGCCTGAGCTGCTGGTCCACCGTGGTCAGCAGGTACACCACCGTGCCGCGCTCGCGCAGCGCTCGGCGATTTTCCTCGCGCAACACCGCGCCGCCGCCGGTCGCCACCACCACCGATGGACGCTGGGTCAGCTCGTCAATCATGTGGACTTCGCGCTGGCGAAAGCCATGCTCGCCTTCCACATCAAAGATCCACGGGATATCGGCCCCGCAACGGGCTTGGATGGCGTGGTCGCTATCGAAAAACTCGCGCGACAGTTCGGCGGCCAGCAGCCGACCAATCGTGCTTTTGCCGGCCCCCATGGGGCCAATCAGAAAAAGGTTGGGTAAATCCTGCATCAGCGAACCGTTAAGCCATCATCAAGAAGTCGGGGTGTAATAAAGACTAACAACTCTACCTTTTCATTGCTCTCTTCGGTATAGCGAAACAGTCGACCCAGCAAAGGAATATCGCCAAGCAACGGTGTTTTGGAAACTTGCCTTAACTCTTCAGTGGTCAAGATTCCCCCCAGCACCACCGTTTGGCCGTTATCCACCAGCACCTGGGTCTCGATCTCGTTGGTATCGATGGGCGGCTCACCGCCAAATTCAGACTCACGGAAGCTGTCGTTGCGAATCAGCAGGTCCATGATAATACGGTTGTCCGGGGTAATCTGCGGGGTCACCTCAAGTGATAACAACGCCTCCTTAAACTCGGTATCCGGATTATCGTTACCATCGACGCTCTGAAAGGCACGCTCCTCGCCCTGGCTGATGGTGGCGGTGCGCTGGTTGGCGGTGATGATCTTGGGCTGGGAGATCGTCTGGCTCTTGCCCTCGCTCTCCAGCGCCCGCAGCTCAAGGTCGAGCAACACGTCGCCGGCCAGATAGCCGAAGCTGAACCCGGTGCCGGCGTCAGAGGTATCGCCCAGGTCGACCGAGAGCCCGCCCCGCGCCCGGTTCAGACCGCCAGGGTTGATATCGCGGCTTTCGAAAGTGCCGTCACCGCTGTCCTGAAAGCCTCGGGTGCTGGATGCCCCCCAGTCGATCCCCAGCTCACGGGAAGCCGTATCGCGGGCAATCACGATACGCGCCTCGATCTGGACCTGGCGCACGGCGACATCCAGACGATCCAGGGTGCGGGTAATATCGCGTACCTGATCGGGCGTATCCTGGATCAGCAGCGTGTTGGTGCGCTGGTCAACGCTGACCCGACCACGTTCGGTGAGCAGCCCAAAGCCATCGGCACCGCGCAGCAGCTGGGCCAGGTCTTCGGCGCGCGCGTACTTCACTTCGATAAACTCGGTAATCAAGGGTGCCAGGGTTTCCTGCTGGTTGCGGGCCTCAAGCTGCTGGCGCTCCATCTCGGCGAGCTCATCCGCCGGGGCCACGACAATGACGTTGCCCTTTTCCCGGCTGGCGAGCCCCTGGCTCTGCAGAATCAGATCCAGCGCCTGATCCCAGGGCACGTCATTGAGGTTCAGCGTCACGCGGCCGCTGACGCTGTCGCTGGCCACCAGGTTCAGGCCGGTAAAATCGGCAAGCGTGGCCAGTACAGTGCGCACTTCGATATCCTGGAAGTTAAGGCTCAGACGTTCACCGGTGTAGTCCTCGCCGCGCTCGGCCCGGGCTTCCTGGGGCGCGTCGCTGACTGGCTGCACCTCCACCGTCAGTTGATCCCCCGACTGCGACGACACCATGGCGTAGGGGCCATCGGTGGAAAGCACCAGTTCGCTGCCGCGCTGCCCGCGACGCGGGGTAATGCGGGAAATAGGCGTGGCGAAGTCGGTGACGTCATAGACCTGGTTGAGCGCGTCGGGCACGTTGACGTCACCCAGCTCGACGATCACCTTGTCGCTGCCACCTTCGCGCACCCTGGGGCTCACGCTGTCACGGTCGAAGGTCACCATCAGGCGCCCGGCGCCGTCTTCTCCGCGCCGGAAGTCGATATCCTGCACCTGAGGGCCTTGCGCCGTTTCGAGAGACGACCCTGTCGAGCGCTGCTCATTGTCGTCAAGCAGTGTCACAGTGAGGCGATCCCCGGACACTGCCGAACGAAAGCGGCGGGGCCCATCCAGGTCGAGCACCAGGCGCGTGCGGCCGCTGCCCTCCAGCGCCGTGATACCTTGAATGCCGCCTTCGTCGATGCGCATGCGTCGTTCGTCCAGGCCGTTTTCGGTCGCGGACAAGTCCAGCGCCAGACGCGGCGGGTTCGTTAATGGATAGCCGTTGAGCTCAGGCACCTCACCGCTGAAGCGCAGGTTCAGCGTCACGTCACCGCGAGGGGTCTCGCCCACGTCCAGAGCGGTGAGTACCGATGCCATCGCCCAGCCGGGGAGCAGCACCAATGCCAACAGCATACCTTGCCGAACATGACGTATCAGAGTGTTTGCCATGGGTCTCCATCCACTTGCCTTGGGTCGCAGCGTAAGCCGCGCGCCCCTCATTGTTTAGCGCTCATCGTCAATGGTGAGCGAGGCCGGTCGTGCCTGCCAGCCGCTTTGCTGGGTGTAGATACGCTCGCGAATATCTACCCGCTGCTCGGAGATAGCGGTGATCCGCCCGTAGTCGCCGCCCACATAATTGCCTTCCCTAACAGTGACTACCTCGCCCTCTGGCGTGGCGATCATGGCCAGCTGGCGCCCGCCCATGCGCAGCGTGCCGACCAGTTGCAGTTCCTGGAGCGAAAATTGCTCCAGCGGCTCGGCGGGGCGCTGTTGATCCGGCGCGTTCTCGCTGCCCGCCAGCAGGCCGGACACGCCGCTCTGAACCGATTCAGGCGGGCTGAACGGGCTGCGCGCCTCGCTATGTCGATAGCGCTGCGTGGGATAAAGCGGCACGTAGGGAACCACTATTCCCGGCTCGTTGCTGGGCATCTGCCGAATCTCGGCGAGGGTGGTTTCCAGCTGCGAAAGCGACGGGTCGGCGCAGCCCGCTAGCAGGCCAAACGCCACGACCCATCCCATCCCTCGACACCCTTGCCGCCTCATGGTGTGTCCTCCCGTTCGCGGTAGGTACGCGCCAGCAGCGACAGTCGCAGGGTATCGCCGCTGCTGTCCGCCGGGGCCAGGGTAAAGTCGTGCTGCGTCACCAGCCGTGACAGCGACGCTATATCGGCGGCAAAGCGGGCAATCTGGTGGAAGTCGCCGCGCACCTGAATGTCCAGCGGCTGTTCCACATAGTGCGTTCGGGAGACCGTGGGGCGCAAACGCACGGTTTCGATGGTCAGTCGATTATCCACGGCGGCATCGCTGATGCTGTCGAGCAGCGACGGGATTTCCGCATCCGTTGGCAGTATAGCCCGCAGGCGCGTCATCTGATCCTGAAGCGTCGCGATCTGCTCGCGTATCTTGGGCAGCTGAGCCGCCTCCCCCGCCTGGCGCCGGTAATCGCTGAGCAGCCGCGATTCCTGCTGCTGGGCGCTGTCCAGCGCCGCGCGTCGCTCGCCGATTACCCACCACTCCATGAGCAGCAGCGCCACCAGCAAGGCCAGCACGCCGCACAGCCACTTGAGCAGCAGCGGCCAGCCGCCGGCTTCCTTGACGTCCAGATCGCGCAAGTCGACGCTGCGCAGCTGCTGCCATTCGTGTGTCCAGCGCGCCCGACTCCACATCATGGCTGCTCCCCGGCAGAGGTCGCGAGCGACGATTGTTCAACGTCGAAGCGAAAGCGCCGGCCGCTCCCCTCAGCGTCGCTTTCAACTTCCGACAGCGACGGTACGCCCAGCGCAGGGCTATCAGCGATCCGGCGTAGCTGATCGGAAACCTGGCGTTCGCTGGCCGCTACGCCTTCGACGCTGACCCGAGCACCGCTGCGCGATACCTGCTGATAGACCACGCCGTCGACAACGCTGCCCGCCAGGGCATTGAACAGCGCCACGGTGCTGGCCCGCTGGGTCTGCAGCGTCTGAAACAGCACCAGCTGTTCGCCCAGCCGCAGGGCATCGGCTTGGTAGCGCTCCAAGTCGCCGATATCCTGACTCAATTCGCGAGCCTGCTCCTCGATAAACGCATTGCGCTGCTGCTGGGCCGCCACCTGGGCCGCGTAGAATTCGGCAATGCCCCACCCCAGCGCGGCCCCCAGCAGCAGCATCGCCGCCACCGCGTAATAAAAACGCCGCGTGCGGCGCTCGCGCTGCTCCTCCCGCCATGGCAGCAGATTGATGGTGATGCTCATTGGCCGATCCTCATGGCCAGGCCCCCGGCGGTCAGCATGGCCGGGGCGTCATTGGTCAGCGCTTCGACGTTGAGGCGTTTGTTGACCCCCATCGCCTGGAAGGGGTTGGCAATGGTCACCGTCATGCCGCTGTCCTCGGCAATACGCTCGGCAAGCCCGGGAATCACGCTCGACCCGCCCGCCAGGACAATATGCTTGACCTCGTGCTGGCGCCCCGCCGTGTAGTAAAGCTGCAGCGAACGCCCCACCTGCTGAACCACGGTTTCCAGAAACGGGTTCAGCACGCTGTCATGATAGTCATCGGGCAGGCCGCCGCGTTTCTTGGCAAACCCGGCCTCTTCCATACTCAACTGGTAGCGGTCGCGAATCGCGTCGGTAAGCTGACGACCGCCAAATACGGTGTCACGGCTGTAGACGATGTGCCCACCGCGCACGACGTGAAAAGCGTTCATGTTGGCGCCGATATCCACCAGGCCGACGCAGGCCTCTGGATCGTCCGAGACGTGCAGTTGGCGGCGTAACACCTCGAAGGCACGCTCCATGGCAAAGGTCTCTACCTCGACGGCCGCGGGTTCAAGGCCGGCGCGTTCAAGGGTGTCGGTCAGTTGAGTCACGTCCTGCTGGCGGCAGGCCACCAGCACTACCCGCTGGTGATCATCGTCAAACGGCGATGGCCCCAGGCATTCGAAGTCGAACGCCACTTCATTGAACGGGAAGGGAATATGCCGGTCTGATTCGGCGACGATGCGGGCTTCGATATCTTCTTCACTGAGCGAGCGCGGAAAGCTCAACGTCTTGGTGATCGCCGCGCTCGCCGGCACCGCCACCGCCGCCTTGCGCGTTGAAGGGCTCGCGTGCTCTACCGCACGGCTCAGCACATTGGCCACGTCATCAATGTCGCGAATGCGTCGCTCCACCACGGCGCCTTCTCGTAACGGGCGCACAGCGTAGCTTTCCACCTGGAAATTCTGGTGAGCATATCTGAGTTCGAGCAGCTTGACGGTCGCCGAGGTAATATCGACCCCGATCAACCCGTTACGGGGTTTGAGTAAGCGCATTGTGGGTCCGGTATCGCCTGCCTATCGCGTTGCCTGAGGTTACATGATTTTCCACCAAGTCACACTCACATCGCCTTCCGGGCATATCAGCACTGGTGGCGGCCGCTTCGGCTTCCTATAATGGCAGCCAGCTGCGTGATACGGTCGTTTAGATACCGTCTCTTTTTTTATTCATCCCATGGGTACTTTCCATTCATGACGTTCCTCCGCACCTTTATTGTGTCGCTGTTAGGCATCGTGGTTTCGCTTGCCGGTGCCGTTACCCTCGCGGTCGTCGGCGCCGCCATCTATTTCGCCCCGGGTCTTCCCGACGTGCGCCAGCTGCAGAACTTCGAACTGCATTCCCCGCTGCGCATCATGACCCGCGACGGACGTATGATCGGTGAATTCGGCGAAGAACGGCGCATCGAAGTTGACTTCGACGCGATTCCCGAGAAGATGATCGACGCGCTGACCGCTGCCGAAGACGCGAGCTTTTTCGATCACCATGGCGTCGCGCCGAGCTCGCTGGCCCGCGCGTCCCTGGAGCTGATGCAAAGCGGCGGAGCGATCCAGTCCGGCGGCTCCACCATTACCATGCAGGTCGCGCGAAATTACCTGCTCACGCTGGATCAGACATTTACCCGCAAGATCCGCGAAATTCTGCTCGCCTTGCAGATGGAGCAATTGTTAAATAAACAAGAAATTTTCGAACTTTATGTAAATAAAATATTTTTAGGTAACCGAGCGTATGGCATCGCCGCTGCCGCCGACACCTACTACGACAGACCGCTTGATGAGTTGACGCTGGCGGAAACCGCCATGATCGCCGGTCTACCCAAAGCGCCTTCGGCCTTCAACCCGCTGGCCAACTCGGAACGTTCGCTGATTCGCCGCAACTGGATCCTGTTCCGCATGCGCGAGCTGGGGCATATCGACGAAGCCACCTACCGCGAGGCCGTCCAGGCCCCGGTAACCGCGCGCCGTCACTCCACCGAGCCCGAAGTCGACGCCTCCTATGTGGCGGAAATGGCGCGCCAGTACGCCATCGACCGCTTTGGTGACAAGGCCTACACCGGCGGATACCGCATTTACACCACCATCGACAGTGACCTGCAGCCCACCGCTCGCCGCGCTCTGGCCGACGGCCTGATTGCCTATGACCGGCGTCACGGCTGGCGAGGTCCGGAAGAGCGCGACATTGCTGCAAGCCTCGTCGAAGCCCAGGAAGAAACCGCCACGCAGGGGCTCGAGGAAGAACTTGCCGAGTCGCCGGAAATTCGCGAAACCGCCCGCCAGGCGGCTGAACGCAGCCAGACCAAAATCGACGGCATCGAGGGCGACGTCAGCAACTGGTTGCAGGTACTGGAGCGCACACCACGCTACGGCCTGCTCGAGCCGGCCATCGTGGTCGAGAGCAGCGGCCAGGAAATGGCGGTTCTGCATGAGGGCGAGCTACGCCGTATTCCCTGGGAAGGGCTAAGCTGGGCGCGCCCTTACCGCTCGCCGCGCAGCCGGGGAGCACAACCCAACACGGCGAGCGACATCGCCACCCGGGGTGACCTGGTGCGTGTCGTAGAAGACGAGGAAGGCCAGTTACGCCTGTCGCAGTTACCGCAAGCTCAGGGCTCGCTAGTGGCCCAGAATCCGCGCACCGGCGCTATCCTGGCGCTTCAGGGCGGCTTTGATTTCAACGCCAGCAAGTTCAACCGCGCCGTTCAGGCTCAGCGTCAGGCAGGCTCCATCTTCAAGCCGTTCATCTACCTGGCCGCGCTGGAAGATGGCGACCTGAACGCGGCCAGCGTGGTCAATGACGCCCCCGTGGTCATGGATGACGGCAGCGACACCCTGTGGCGCCCGGTCAACTCGAGCCTTGATTTCAATGGTCCGATGCGGCTACGGCCGGCGCTGGCCCGCTCGCGCAACCTGGTGACCATCCGCGTACTGCAAAGCCTGGGGCTGGACTACACCCTTGACTATCTGAAAGGCTTCGGCTTCGCCGAAGGACGTCTGCCACACGGCCTGTCGCTGGCGTTAGGCAGCGCCACGCTGACGCCAATGGAAATGACCAACGCCTATTCGGTGCTTGCCAACGGCGGCTTTCAGGTATCGCCGTGGTTTATCGAGCGCGTCACCCGTGAAGGTGAAAACGGCGAGGAAATCCTCGACGAAGCCAGCCCCCGGGTGGCCTGCCGCGAATGCGATGACGACCAGGAGACGGTGGAAATCGACGGCAACGAGTACCCCGTCGCGCCCCGCGTGGCCGACGAAGCCGCCTTGTATATTCTGCGCGACATGATGCGCGACGTGATTGAAAACGGTACCGGCCGTGCCGCGCTGAGCCTGGAACGCGATGACATCGTCGGCAAGACCGGCACCACCAACAGCCAGCGCGACGCCTGGTTTGCCGGCTTCAACGACCGCCTGGTGACCACCGTCTGGGTCGGCAAGGACAGTAACGAAACCATCGCCGAGTACGGATCCAACGCGGCACTGCCGATTTGGATCGACTTCATGGGGAATGCGCTGGAGGGCACCCCATCAGCGATGCCCGAGCGTCCTGACGACGTGGTGACGGCACGTATCGATCCTGATAGCGGCCGCCGCCTGCGCGACGACCAGTCCGGGGGTATCACCGAGCTGTTCCATAAGGATCACCTGCCCGATTACCAGGCCCGCCAGATCAGCCGTGAGTTGGAAGAAGCCAGCGGCTCCCAGGGCTCGGGCACCGCAGAGTCCATCTTCTAACGCGCTGAACGGCGATAACAAAAGGGCCTGGCAAGTTGCCAGGCCCTTTTTTATGCGCCGATATTGTCAGGCGGCGACGGCAGATTGCCGCCGGTTGGCCAGCCAGTTGGCGGCAATCGCCGTACTCATGACGACCACCCCGGCGACTTCCGCCATCAGGTTCGGGTAGAACACGCCAATGATCGCCACGCTGATGGCCATGCGCGACGGCCACCCCATGCGGGTGAACAGATAGCCTTCCAGGGCGGCGGCAAAGGCACACAGCGCCAGCAGGGCAATCACCGCGTTCCAGATCACCAGCGGCACCGGCCCACCGACGATGATCTCCGGGTTGAAGACCATGAACAGCGGAATCAGGTACAGCCCCTTGGCGAACTTCCAGGCCTGGAAGCTGGTTTCCATGGGCTTGCTGCCGGCAATGGCCGCCCCGGCAAACCCCGCCAGGGCCACAGGCGGCGTGACGTTGGAATCCTGGGAATACCAGAACACGACCAGGTGGGCGACCAGCAGCGGAATGCCGAACTCCGTGGTCAGTGCCGGGCCGACCAGCACAATGAGCACGATATAGCTCGCCGTAACCGGCAGGCCCATGCCCAGCACCAGGCTCGCCAACAGCACCATGACCAGCGCGAGCACGATGTTGCCGCCTGAGAACGCCATCATCATCGACGAGAACTTGAGTCCCAGGCCGGTCAGCCCGACGACCCCGACGATAATGCCCGCCACGGCGCAGGCCATGGACACGGCCACGGCATTGCGCGCGCCCAGCTCAAGCCCCTCCACCAGCTTCCTGAGCCCGGCGAAAGCGGTTTCCTTGATGCGGTAGGCGGATACCGGCTCGCCCTGGCGGGGCGCCACAAAGAAGAACCAGATCACATAGCGCAGCACGGCCACCGCCACCATGGTCACCACGGCGTAAAAGCCGACGCGCATGGGTGACATACTCATGGCCAGCAGCCACACCAGAACGGCCAGCGGCAGCAGGAAGTGCCAGCCGTCCTTCATCACCTGGCGCATCTGCGGCAGCTCGCTGCGGGACATGCCCTGCATGCCCTGCTTGAGCGCGATGATATGCACGAACAGGTACACCGTCGCAAAGTACATCACCGCCGGCAGAATGCTGACCTTGACGATATCCAGGTACGGCGTGTTGGTGTATTCGGCGATCAGGAAGGCACCGGCCCCCATCAGCGGCGGGGTAATCTGCCCGCCGGTGGAAGCCGCCGCCTCGATCCCGCCCGCTTGCTTGGGCTTGTAGCCCAGGCGCTTCATCAGCGGAATGGTGAACGCCCCCGTGGTGACCACGTTGGCAATCGCACTGCCGGAAATCGACCCCATGCCCGCAGATGCCAGCACCGCCGCCTTGGCGGGCCCCCCGCGCTGGCGGCCGGTCGCCGCGTAGGCCATGTCGATAAAGAACCGGCCGGCACCGGTGCTTTCCAGAAAGGCGCCAAACAGTACAAAGATAAAGATATAGGTGGCGGCGACGCCCAAGGGCAGCCCGAAAATGCCTTCCTGGCCGAGATACAGCTGCCCGGCGATGCGGTCGAGGCTGTAGCCACGGTGCTCAAGAATCCCCGGCAGCCACTCCCCCAGCCAGGTCAGGTCACCGCGCGGGCCGGCCATGGCATAGGCAATCGCGACCAGGCCAATCACCGTCATACTGAAGCCCACCGCCCTGCGACTGGCTTCCAGCACCGTGAAGGTGGCAATGCAAGCTACCAGAATATCGGTTTGTGACCAGAAGCCTGCCCGGTTGATGATCTCGTCGAGAAACAGCACCAGATAGCCGCCGGTGATCACCGCACCGCTGAAAAACACCGCATCAATTGCCCAGCCCAACATCCCCCTGGGACGGGCACCGCCGAACACCGGAAACATCAGGAAGGCCAGCATCATCACCAGCGCCAGGTGGATACTGCGCTGATAGAAAAGCCCCAGCGGCTGGATACCCGCCGAGTAAAGCTGAAACAGGGAAAGCCCCATCGCCACGATGGTAATGCACCACAGCACGGCACGCGGCTGAACCACGTTGCCGCCGGGCATGACCACCGAGGGTTGATTGGATTCGCTCATGAAGTCCTCGTCAGACACTTTTGGCTTACTGGCTAGTGGCGCCGGATGGCGGCGCGTCCTGGGTCAGGCGTAGCGTTACCCGCTCGCCGGCGGCGCGCTGACTCAGGCTGACGCTATGCGCCTCCCCCTCGCGCTGCCACACCAGACGATGATCCACGGCGGGCGCGCCGACACGCAACACGTACTGATTGCCGGGCACGGCTTCGTCGATGTCCTCGATCCAGTAGCCTCCCTGACCGTCGGACACCTGTACACCTCGGCCGTGAATATGCCCAAGCCCGGCCGCAAAATCGGGTTGGTGACTACGCTCAAGCTCCATCACCCCCGCGTGATTGCGGTAGCAGTCCAGCACCGCAAATTTTTCCACCGAGTGATGCCATTGCAGGCACCAGCGGGCGCCCTCAGGCATGGCCGCTTGAAAGAGTGTTTCGCCCTGCTCGTCGATCACCACCAGGAATGCAGACGCATTAGCCGGAGAGGAGTACGACTCCGCTCCGGCTAATGGTGAGCCGATTAGCCCCAGCGCCAAGGCTGGGGCCAACCACCTGGTCATGATGCGAGGCAGGCGTCGTGGATAATCCATGGTGACGGCCTGCGTGAGGATCAGGGACGTAGACGATCAGGAATGTCAGCGTCCACTTCTTCGAAGTAGCGAATGGCGCCCGGGTGCAGCGGCACCGGAGTGGACGCCATGGTGAATTCCACGGTGGTATCGTTGGCCGCCGGGTGTACCGCGATCAGCTCGTCGGTGTTCTCGAACAGCAACTGAGTCAGCTGATAGGCCAGTTCTTCGTCCATGTCCGAGTTGACCACCAGCACGTTGGGAATCCCGATGGTTTGCACCGCTTCGTCCATGCCTTCGTAGAGACCTTCCTGGAGCTGATAGGGCGCGAAGACCTCCACTTCGTCACGCGCGTTGGCGACTTCCTCATCGGACAGGCCGATAACGCGGATGTCGCGTGTGGTCGCCAGGTTCATGATGGAACTCGTGGGCGGCCCGACGCTCCAGAAACCGGCATCGATATCGCCGTCACGAATGGCGTCGGCGGTTTCGTTGAAATTCAGCCGCTGGGGCGTGAAATCGTCATAGCTCATGCCGTTGGCTTCCAGCAGTGCGCGAACGTTCAGCTCGGTACCGCTGCCCGGCGCCCCCACGGAAACCCGCTTGCCTTCCAGGTCGGAAAGCGACTCAACGTCGGAATCGGCCAGCGTGACCAGCTGCACGGCATTGGGGTAAACCGACGCAAGGGCACGGGTATTCTCGATCTGGCGGCCTTCAAAGTCGTCGGTTCCGGTATAGGCCTGGTAGACCGTGTCGGCCAGCGCCAGGGCCATGTCGACGTCGCCGCGCATGATCAGCCCCATGTTCTCGACCGAAGCACCGGTGACTTCGGCGGTGGCCTTGGCGCCTTCGATGTGTTCGTTGATCATCTCGGCAAAACCGCCGCCGATGGGGTAGTAAACCCCCCCGGTACCGCCGGTGGCGATCGACAGCTGCTGGGCGCTGGCAGGCAGCGCAATGGCCAAGAGTGAAGCCGCAGCGGCTTTAGGTAGCGTTCGCATAAGCATGTCCTCCGTCCGTTTGGACTTATAGGTATGAGTGACGATAAGGAGATGCCTCCAGCGTCTGTTGCGCTGGAGGCAGTACACTGAAATTAGCATGCCTTTGCTGTGGGATGCCAATAACATGACGTTGACGCTCAGTTTTCTTCAGTCCACCGATGAGGCTGACCGCGCGTCATGGTGCGTTTTTCGTGCGTTACTTATATGATCAAGCACTAACATGTCCACAAGGAGATGACGATGCAGCATGGAGACCGCTATCCCAAAGGGGGCCTGCCATGATGATCTGGGAGGCCGCCGCGCTGGTGGGCATCGGCACCATCGCCGGGTTTATCAACGTGCTGTCGGCGGGCGGCTCGATGCTCGCCCTGCCGCTGCTGATGTTTCTCGGCCTGCCCACCCAGGAGGCCAACGGCACCAACCGCGTGGCCATCGTGCTGCAGAGCGTCTCGGCGATCGGCAATTTTCGCCGGGCGGGGGCCTCGCACCTGGGCCTGAGCCTGCGGCTCTCGGTGCCTGCGGTGGTCGGCTCGCTGGTGGGCGCCTGGCTGGCCCTGCAGGTCAGCGATGCGCTGTTCGAAGCGATTCTGATCGCTGTGATGGCGGGTTCGGCGGTGTTGATGCTGCTGCCCCAGCCCAAGCTGGATACCCGCCCGCTCACCGCCGACCGGCTGACTCCGGTCATTTACCTTGCCATGTTCGTGATCGGCATTTACGGCGGCTTTATTCAGGTCGGCGTGGGCGTGCTGTTCATCATCGTGCTGTACCGCCTGCTGAAAATCGACCTGGCCCAGGTCAACGTGTTCAAGGTGCTGATCATCCTGGTTTACAGCCTGCCCGCCCTGGCGCTGTTCATGTGGTTTGACCAGGTTCGCTGGCATTACGGGCTACTGCTCGCGCTGGGCAGCATGACCGGCGCCTGGCTGGCGGTAAAGGTCAACATGAGCCCCCGCGGCGCGATGTGGATCAAGTACCTGACGCTTGCCATGATCGCCGCCATCCTGCTGCGTCTGCTGTTCGGTTAAGGCGCCTGAAGGTCATTCGATAAGCTGGTCGGCCACCTGTTGGACAATATGCGCGCCAATCGGCAGCGCCGAGGTGGCCGCCGGAGAGGGCGCGTTGCCCACGTTCAGCGTGCGGCGAGTATTCACGAACAGAAAGTCGTCCACCAGCTTGCCGTCGTTGGATACCGCCTGCGCCCTCACCCCCGCCGTATAGGGCAGCAGGTCATCGGCGGTGAGGCTCGGGCAGTACTTGCGCACCAGCTCCAGGTAGCCGCGCTTGTACAGCGAGTTCTTCATCTCGACAAGCCCCGGCCGCAGGTGGCGGCCCAGCACCTTGAGAATGCCTGGATGTGTCAACATTCGACCCATATCGCCAAGCGATACATCCTGCTTGCGATAGCCTTCGCGCTTTAACGCCAGCACCGCGTTGGGTCCCACGGTCACGCTGCCATCGATCATGCGGGTCAGGTGCACGCCAAGAAACGGCATGGCCGGGTCGGGAATCGGATAGATCAGGTGGTTCACGATCTGGTTATGCTGCTCGGGCAGCCGGTAATACTCGCCGCGAAACGGACAGATAGTGAAGTCAGGTGTTTGCCCCAGCATGCGAATCACCCGATCCGCCATCAGCCCCGAGCACGACACCAGATAGCGGCTCGTCAGGCGTTCATCAGCGGTGCTCACGACCACCTCCTGGCGGCGCTCTTCGAGCGCGGTGACCTCGGCGCCGTAGCGGATGCTGCCCCCCAGGCGCTCGAAGGTGGCCGCCATTGCGCGGGTCACCTCGGCGTAATCGACAATGCCGCTCGAGGGCACGAAAATCCCCGCTACGCCCGTAATATTGGGCTCGCGCTCGCGCAGCGCACCGACTTCCAGCCATTCGCGTTGGAGGCCGTTGGCGGCGGTGCGCTCCCATAGCGCTTCCATGCGCTGCTTTTCGACCTCGTTGGTGGCGACCAGCAGCTTGCCGCAGATGTTGTAGGCAATGCCGTGCTCGTCACAGAATGCGCGGGTGGCGCGGTTGCCTTCCAGGCAGAACCTGGCTTTCAGGCTGCCCGGGGTGTAATACACCCCGGCATGGATCACGCCGCTGTTATGCCCCGTCTGGTGCTGCGCGGGGCCCTGTTCCTTTTCGAGCACCAACAGGCGTTTGTCGGGATAGGCCTGCTGCAGTTGCATCGCCGTGGACATGCCAAGGATGCCGCCGCCAATAATGATAAAATCCCACATCAATCTCGTCCTCTACGCCAAATTGATAACATTTTCCCATATTAGCCGTTATTCTTTGGGCATCATTTATCCGTCAGCCGCTACCCAGGAGCCGCCCCGCCATGGAGCCAGACGCGCCGCGTCAGAATCTCGCCATTCGCGCCTACCGTGAACTCAAGCACGATATTATCCGCGGCCGCTACGCGCCGGGACAAAAGCTGCTGATGAGCCGCCTGAAAGATTACTACGGCGTGAGCACCGGCCCGCTGCGCGAGGCATTGTCGCAGCTGGTGGCCGACCATCTGGTGGTCGCCATCAGCCAGCGCGGCTACCGCGTCGCCGCCATGTCGCTCGCTGAACTCAACGACATCTACGATGCCCGCGCCCAGCTCGAAGGGCTCATCCTGCGTCTGGCCATCGAACGCGGCAACGACGACTGGGAAGCCTCGGTGGTGGCCGCCGCCCACCGGCTGGCCAAGGTCACCGATATCAGCTCACCGGATGACGTGCTCGATGGCTGGGACCAGCGCCACAAGGCGTTCCATACCGCCATCGCCAGCGGCTGCAACTCGCCGCATTTACTGCAGATGCGCGACACCCTGTTCAATCAGGTGGAGCGCTACCGTCATCTGTGGCTTCAGGAGACCGTCATGTCCGTCCAGGCGCTCGAGCAGAAGCGCCAGGAGCACGCCGGCCTGGTCGAGGTTATCCTGGCCCGCGACGCCGCGCGAGCCTCCGCCCTGATGCGCGACCATTTGATGACGCCGGTGCCGATCATCACCCGTGTATTACAGGCCCGCAGCATCGATTAAATTCTGCGTTTTAAAAAAATGTAGATATTTTTAAAAAACGGCGATACATTGGCATGAACATACCATTGACCGCCATATTACTGCCGTGGTCGCTTGCAGGCGTCTGCGGGACGGCACCAAGGAGTTCAGCCATGACACACTTCAACTGGGACGACCCGCTGTTACTGGAGTATCAACTCAGCGACGAAGAGCGCCAGATCCGCGACGCCGCCCACGACTACTGCCAGGAAAATCTGCAACCCCGCGTGCTCAGCGCCTTCCGTGAAGAGCGCTTCGACCGCGAGATCATGACCGAAATGGGCGAACTTGGCCTGCTCGGCGCCACCGTTTCCCCCGAGTACGGCGGCGCGGGCGTCAATCATGTCGCCTACGGCCTGATTGCCCGCGAGGTGGAGCGCGTTGACTCCGGCTACCGCTCCGCCATGAGCGTGCAGTCATCGCTGGTTATGTACCCCATCGAGGCCTACGGCTCCGAAGCACAGAAGCACAAATTCCTGCCCAAGCTGGCCAGCGGCAAGATGGTCGGCTGTTTCGGGTTGACCGAGCCGGATCATGGTTCGGACCCCGGCTCGATGATCACCCGGGCGGAGAAAGTCGACGGCGGCTACCGCCTGACCGGCGCCAAGATGTGGATCACCAACAGCCCGATTGCCGATATCGCCGTGGTCTGGGCCAAGTCGGCGGCCCACGACAACCAGATCAAGGGCTTTATCGTCGAGCGCGGCACCGAGGGTTTCTCCACGCCCAAGATCGAGGGCAAGGTTTCCCTGCGCGCCTCGATCACCGGCGAGATCGTGCTGGAGAATGCCTTCGTCCCCGACGACAACCTGCTGCCCAATGTTAGTGGCCTGAAAGGCCCGTTTGGCTGTTTGAACAAGGCCCGCTACGGCATCGCCTGGGGCGTGATGGGCACCTCAGAGTTCTGCTGGCACGCCGCTCGCCAGTACACCCTGGACCGTAAGCAGTTCGGCCGCCCGCTGGCCGCCAACCAACTGATCCAGAAAAAGCTCGCCGACATGCAGACCGAGATTACTCTGGGCCTCCAAGCCGCGCTGCAGGTCGGCCGGCTGATGGATAGCGGCAACTGGTCGCCGGAAATGGTCTCGCTGATCAAGCGCAACAACTGCGGCAAGGCGCTGGATATCGCCCGTCAGTCCCGCGACATGCATGGTGGTAACGGCGTTTCTGACGAGTATGGCGTCATTCGTCACATGGTGAACCTGGAATCGGTCAACACCTACGAAGGCACCCACGACGTGCACGCGCTGATTCTGGGCCGTGCCCAGACCGGTATCCAGGCGTTTTTCTAAGGACGTTCATGAGCGTATCTCCCAAACCGCTGGCAGGCATTAAAGTACTCGATATTTCCCGGGTGCTGGCAGGCCCGTGGTGCGGGCAAATGCTCGCCGACATGGGCGCCGACGTGATCAAGATCGAGCGCCCACAACGCGGCGACGACACGCGCCACTGGGGGCCGCCCTGGCTCTCGGGCAGCGCCGAGTCGGCTTATTATCTGTGCGCCAACCGTGGCAAGCGCTCGGTGACCGTCGATATGGCCACCCCCGAAGGTCAGGCGGTGATCAAGCAGCTCGTCGAAGCATCCGATGTGCTGATCGAAAACTTCAAGGTTGGCGGCTTGAAGCGCTACGGGCTGGATTACCCAAGCCTGAAAGCGTTGAACCCCCGGCTGATTTACTGCTCGATCACCGGCTTTGGTCAGGAAAGCCCCTACGCCCATCGTGCCGGCTATGACTTCATGATCCAGGCCATGGGCGGGATCATGAGCCTGACCGGCAAGCCCGACGATGAGCCCGGCGGCGGGCCGGTGAAGAGCGGCGTGGCGTTTACCGATATTTTTACCGGCCTGTATGCGGCCAACGCGGTGCTCGCCGCGCTCTACCAGCGCCGCGACACCGGCACCGGCTGCCATATCGACATGGCGCTGATGGACGTGCAGGTGGGGGTGCTTGCCAACCAGGCGCTGAACTACCTGACCTCGGGCAAGGTGCCGCAGCGCCTGGGCAACGCCCATCCCAATATCGTGCCTTACCAGGCGTTTGCCACCCGGGATGGCCATATGATCGTGGCGGTGGGCAACGACGACCAGTTCAGGCGCTTCTGCCAGGTGCTTTCGCTACCCGCACTGGCCGATGATCCGCGCTTTGCCACCAACGGCGTGCGCGTTCAGTACCGCGACCAGCTGGTGCCGGTGCTCGAAGCCGCCCTTGCCCAACGCGGTACTGACGAGTGGCTGGCCGCCTTTGAAGCCGTTGGCGTGCCCTACGGCCCGATCAATACGCTGGATCGGGTGTTCGACGACCCCCACGTCAAGGCGCGCGGGCTCAAGCAGACGCTACCCCATGCGCAGGCGGGCCATGTCGACCTGGTGGCCAACCCCATCCGCATGAACGGCGAATCGATAAGCGCCTCCACGGCACCACCCACCCTTGGCGAGCATACCGACGCCGTGCTCACCGACATCGGCCTCACCGCCGCACAACGCCAGGCGTTGCGCGATGCCGGGATTATCTAGCCGCCCAGTGCGCCGTCGCGTTGCGCATGGCAAGCCGTGCGAGCGCCCAGCGGGGCGCTTTCAGGCGACAAACGCCGCAAGCAAACACTCTATACAAGACATGTACAAGAAGAGTAATTATGACTAGACTTATCGTAGGGCGATTCAATGAGCCCCACGCTTAATAACATCATGCTGGTCTCGCCGCTGGCGAGCGCAAAGCATCAGGAGTCAAGATGAGTCAGTGTGCTCGAGTCAACGGGAGCTGCAAACGCTGCGAGGGCGAACTGCCTTTCGACTTCACGATGGCATTCCAGCCCATCGTGGATGTTTCGCTCGCCAAGGTCTACGCTTATGAAGCGCTGGTTCGAGGCCCTCAGGGTGAATCCGCTTGGAGCGTGATTTCTCAGGTGACCGACGAGCTCATGTACCGCTTCGACCAGGCCTGCCGGGTCAAGGCGATCGAGATGGCCAGTGCAGTGGGCATGCAGACGGCACTGTCGATCAATTTCCTGCCCAATGCCGTGTACGAGCCCGAGGCGTGCATCCAGGCTACGCTGGACGTCTCCCGTCGGGTCGGCTGGCCTACCGACCAGTTGATTTTCGAGATCACCGAGACCGAGCGCGTCCGCGACCGTCAGCATCTTTTCAACATCATTGACGCCTACCGCTCCATGGGCTTCAAGACGGCACTGGACGACTTCGGCAATGGATACGCCAACCTGGACCTGCTTACCGACCTGGCTCCAGATAAAATCAAGATCGACCGTGAGCTGATCATCGACTGCGACCACCATCCCCGTCGCCAGGCGCTGCTGCGTTCGATCATCCAGCTGGCTGCCGAACTGGACATCAAGCTGATTGCCGAAGGCGTCGAGACCCACGCCGAAGCCTTGTGGCTGGCTCGGGAAGGCATCCATTGCCAACAGGGATTCTACTACGCACGGCCTGCCGTCAACGCCCTGGCTGACGACCTGACTCAATCACTCGCTGCCTTGCGCGCTGAAGCGTGGCCCTCAAGCCGTCAGGAACCCTATGGATAATGCGACAACGCACGACCTTTACCAGCGATTTCAACGCACCCAGCGCAATACAGAGAACGTGATCAACACCGCGCCGCTGGGTATCTGTATCACCGACCCAAAGGGTCATTTCGAACTGGTCAACCCGTCCTATTGCGAGTTTTACGGCTATCGTGAAGAGGAACTGCTGGGCAAGCATTTCACGATCGTGGTGCCCCAGGCCTACCGCCCTACCATGTCGGATCTGCACGACCTTTTTATCGAAGGGGAAGATAATCAGGAGCTGCGCCAGGAGTGGGAAGTCCGCTGCAAGAACGGTGAAGTGCGCACCATCATTGCCGAAGCCGCACGCATTGAAGGCGACGACGGCCAGCCACGCAAGGTCACCTTCATCGTCGATATTACCCAGCGAAAACAGCTGGAAGAGCGCCTCAAGCAGGCCAACGAACGCCTTGACCATATTGCCCACCATGACGAGCTCACCGGCCTGCTGAACCGTCGGGCCGGCCTGCAATGCCTGGAGCAGGAACTGCGCCGCAGTTCACGCTACGGCAACCCGTTGAGCGTCGCCATGTTCGACCTGGACAACTTCAAGGCCATCAATGACACGCATGGTCACAGCGTAGGTGATAAGATTCTTGAAGAAGTGACCGCGACGGTGAACCAGGCGTTGCGCGAGACCGACGTGCAGATTCGCCTGGGCGGTGAAGAATTTCTGGTGGTCATGCCCGAGGTAAACGCCGAGCACGCCAGGCTCGCCATGGAACGCATTCGTCGCATTGTCGGTCAGACAACGTTTACCGAGCAGGCCTTGACGGTTACGCTTTCCGCAGGCGTGGCAAGTTACGTTGAAACGTCGACCACCCGATTGCTTGATCACGCTGACAAGGCCATGTATCAAGCTAAACAGTCGGGTCGCAATCGCGTGGTGGTCGCTTCACCCATGTAAGTCTGTTTATTGCGCACTATGCTGACGCATACCGCCCCATCAACTCAGGAGTTGAGTCATGAGCAATGCCGAGCTAAATGAGCTGAAACACAAATACGTCGCCGCCGGTGCCGCCAGCCCCGCCACCGCCTTTGCCGCGCGCGCTGAAAATGCCGAAGTGTGGGACGCCGACGGCAACCGCTTTATCGATTTTGCCGGCGGCATCGGCGTACTGAACGTCGGCCACCGCCACCCGAAAGTGGTCGCGGCGGTGAAAGCCCAGCTCGACAAGGTCATGCACACCTGCCAGACGGTGATGCCCTATGAAGGCTACGTCAAAGTCGCCGAGAAACTCAGCCATATCGTCCCGGTACGCGGCCACGCCAAGGTCATGCTGGCCAACTCTGGCGCCGAAGCGCTGGAAAACGCGGTCAAGGTCGCCCGTGCGGCCACCGGTCGCTCCAACGTCATCTGCTTTGACGGCGGCTACCACGGCCGTACCTTCTACACCATGGCGATGAACGGCAAGGTTGCGCCCTATCAGACCGACTTCGGTCCGATGCCGGGCACGGTCTTCCGCGCGCCCTATCCGGTGCCCTACCACGGCGTCAGCGAAGACGAAGCCATTCGCGGCCTGAAGATGGCGCTGAAAACCGACGCCAACCCCAAGGACACCGCAGCAATCATTCTCGAGCCGGTGCTGGGCGAAGGCGGCTTCTACCCGGCGCCCAAGAGCTTCCTCGAGAAAGTCCGCGCCATCTGCGATGAGCACGGCATTCTGATGATCATCGACGAAGTCCAGTCGGGCTTTGGCCGTACCGGCAAGATGTTTGCCATCGAGCACAGCGGCGTTGAGCCGGACATCATGACCATGGCCAAGAGCATGGGCGACGGCATGCCGATTTCCGCCATCGTGGGTACCGACAAGGTGATGGACGCCTCCGGCCCCAACTCGCTGGGTGGCACCTACACCGGCAGCCCGACGGCCTGTGCCGCGGCGCTGGCGGTCATGGAAGTGTTCGAAGAAGAGAACATTCTGGAGAAGAGCCAGGCGCTGGGCGAGAAGCTGGCGACGCGCTTCAAGGACTGGCAGGGCAAGTTCGACTGCATCGACAACATCCGCAACATGGGCGCCATGGCCGCGTTCGAGCTGGTGTCCGACAAAGACAACCATACGCCCAATCCGGAACTCGCCGCCAAGCTGTGCGGCAAGGCCCGCGAAGAAGGGCTGATCCTGCTATCCTGCGGCATGTACGGCAACACCATCCGCTTCCTGATGCCGGTCACCATCGAAGACAACGTGCTCAACGAAGGGCTGGACATCATCGAGTCCTGCCTGGACTCGCTGGTATAACGACACGTTCGTCAGCAAGCACCAAAACGCCGCCCAATGGGGCGGCGTTTTTGATTGCGTGGACAGCTGACCACCGGCTTACTGCGCCATGAAGCGTGGCAGCCATAGGGCAATATCCGGCCAGACGCTGATGATCAAGGCCGCCACGCACATCAGCAGGAAGAAAGGTAGCGCGGCCAGGGCCACCCGGCTGATGCTTTCGCCCGTCAGACTTTGCAGCACAAACAGGTTGAAGCCCACCGGCGGCGTTATCTGGCCAAGCTCGATCATGATGATCAGGAAGATGCCAAACCAGATGGGATCGAACCCTGCCAGCAGCACGATCGGCAGCGTAATCGGCAGGCTCATCACGGTGATCGAAATCCCGTCCAGGAAAAGCCCCAGCACCACATAGAAAACCGCCAGCGCCACCAGCAACAGCATCGGGCTGAAGTTTTGCGCGGCGATCCACTCCGCAAGCTCCCGGGGCAGATGCAGATAGCCCATCGCCGTGGAGAGCAGCGTGGCGGTAATCAACAGACTGCACACCATGATACTGGTGATCAAGGTGCCTCTGAACGCCTCGATAAACAGCCGAATGGTAAGCTGGCGCTCGACACCGAGCAGCACCAGCGTCGCGGCCACGCCCACCGCCGCCGCCTCCGAGGGCGTGGCAATACCGCTATAGATAGAGCCAATCACGATGCTGATCAGCACCAGCACGGGCAGCAGCAGCAAAATGGATTGTCCTATGCTCTGACCAGTCGCCGCCTGTTTGGGTGCCAACGACGGCGATAAATAGGACCTCGCACCGATATACACGCTGTACAGCAGCGCGATCAACAGGCCCGGCACGACCCCCGCCATGAACAGCTGGCTAATGGAGACTTCCGCCTGAACGCCATAGACGATCATCACGATCGAAGGCGGAATCAACAGCCCCAGGCTACCGGCACCCGCCAGCGAACCGATCGACAGGTTGCGATCGTATCCCCTCGTTTTCAGCTCCTGGGTAGTGATTTTGCCGATCGTTGCGGTCGTCGCCGCGCTGGAGCCGCTCACCGCCGCAAACAGCGTACAGCCAAGCACGTTGGTGTGGAGAATGCCGCCCGGCAAATGGCGGGTGACCGGCACCAGCCCTTTGAAAAGCCGCTCGGAGATGTTGGAGCGAAAAATCAGCTCGCCCATCAATATAAACAGCGGGATGGCCGATAACTCCCAGCTGTTGCTGGCACGGTAGAGAACTCGCGAAAAGATCAGGCCAATACGATCAGCATCGAAGTCGCCAAAGAGCCAAAGCGAGCCAATGGAAACGGCCAGCATGGACGCAAAAATCCAGGTGCCCATCGATAAAAAGAACAACAGCAGTACGCCGACCCCGACAGCCGACCAGAAAATATCCATAACGCCTTTCCTATTAATCGCTGCTTCAATTGACGCGAGCCGAGTAGCCTGAACGCAGAACCATTATTTTCAGGGCTCTGACTAACAGCGTGATGGAAATTAACCACATGCCCACGAGGATGGCGCTTTCCGGCAGCCAGATAGGCGTCTCTGCCATGGTTTCGCTGACGGTGCCGCGGCTGTAGCTACGCAGAACGTTCTGAAACCAGAAAGTCGATAGCCACACAAAGCAGCCTGCCGTGACCAGGCTGCTGAATAGTTCCAGCGGCCAGCGCCGGGGTTCCGGCAAGCGCTCCAGCAGCAGCGAGACACGGATCAGCCCGCCCTTCTCTAGCACATAGGGCAGGCCCAGAAACGACATCGTGGCCACGGCATAGCCGATATACTCATCGAGGATAAACGTCGAGTGGCCAAACAGCCGCAGCGCAATCTCTAACAGGATGTGGCCGAGCATATAAATAACGAGCAGCACGGCAATGACAGCACCGACCCGATTGAGCAGTTGAGAGATACGCTCGATGATGTTGAGCGCCCTCATTCAGTGCCTCGGAACTCGCTCAGGATCGACTCACCGGCATCGCCGGTCTTCGCAAGCCAGTTCTCGACCACGCCATTGGCGGCGTCCTTGAGCGGCGTCAGCAGCTCGTCTGGAACGGGATCGCTGATCGTCACGTCGTGCTCACCCAGCGTCTGGTAGTTCTCTTCGGTACGCGTTTCCACCGCTGCCCAGTTATGCTGGTCGGTCTGGCTGGCCGCGTCCATGACCGCCTGCTGTTGCGCGTCGGTCAGCGATTCGAACGCATCGCGATTCATGTGCACCATGTTAAGGGGAATGGCGTACTGAACCCCGGCAAAGTAATTCTGGTGCTCCCAGAAGCTGGCGTTGGCTCCCGCTTCGGCGGATGTCAACACCGCCTCGATACCGCCGGTGGCCAGCTGAGGGACAACATCGGCCCAGGACAGGCTGACCGGCGAGGCGCCTACATTTCTAAATGTCTCGGTACCGTTACGGTCAAAAGTGCGAATCTTCAGGTTCTCGAGATCGTCCTGGCTTGCGATCTCGTCTTCAGACCAGATGCCGCTCGGCGGCCAGGGCGAGGCATACAGCAGCACCTGGTTATTATCGGCGAACACTTCTTCGTAATAGGGTTTTGCGATGTCATAAAGCCGCCGAGCATCGGCAACGTCGTCGACAATAAAGGGGAGCGAAGAGAGTAGGAACAGCGAATCGATACCGCTCATGGTGCCCGAGAGCGTATCCGCTATCTCGACGGCACCATCGGCTACGCCATAAAAATGATCGCCGGAATTAAAGCCCAGCGAGCCACCCGTATGCAGCGTGATATCAATATCGCCATCGGTTAATTCGGCAAGCTTATCAATGAAATAGGCGTCGCCCTGAGCATGAATGGAGGAGGCATTATACTCGTTGGAGAAGTCCATACTGACCGACTGGGAATGCGCATAGCCACTGACGAGCAGCGCCCCCAATGCTATCGAAAGCTGCTTACCCACATGAGGGAATTTATTATTTAAATCAGCAGGATGGAACATTATTTCAACCCCTATTTTTGATTGGTATAGGGGTTAAACTACAGCCATTTGGGAACTATTTATGTCCCATAGCGACGCGAACGGACCAGACAACGACACACTGCCCACCCTGTATCGCCTGGGATGACGTTCTAGCGCACCATTAAACCTTATACTAACGTCTAATTAACGACCGCCAAAGAATGGCAGGTACATGGCGGTCGAGTGCAAGAAAGCATTAACGCGGCCGACGATCACCTTCGAGAAAGTTAACCGTGAAGACCGCTTTGCCGTGGGTTTCGAACGACCACTTCATCACCTCGCCAAGCGCCGCCATGACCGCATCAAACTCGCCAAACACCTGGGTGCTCATGCGGTTGGGATGCACTTCAAGGCCGGATGCCTCAAGGCGCTTGACCACTTCTTTGACCGCCGGCTTGAAGTCATCGGCCAGCGGGTAATAGCTCAGCTGTACGGAAAGATACATAACGCCTCCTTACGCCGTGTGTGAAGAACGGTGGCGTGACGCCATTCGCTGCCAGGCCGCCAGTATAGCGCCACGGGTGTCGTCGGGGTGCTCCATGGGAAACATGTGCGTGCCCGGCACGCCGCTGACGGCGATCCCATAGCGTTTCAAGCGCTTGATGCGCGACGAGGTCAACAGGTGCGACTCCTCACCTGCCACGACCTCCAGCGGCACGCTCAGCCGACGCGGCAGGCGCGTCAGGTGATCCGGCAAATGGCGGAATATCTCCACCTCGATACGCGGATCGAACGTGAGCTCGGCGCTGCCGTCCGCCAATACCTGGGTACCTGCTTCAATGTAGTCGTTGAGCGCTTCCGGGGTAAAGCGCCGGAACAGCCCCCGGCGCCTCAAAGAATTCGCCATGGCCTCCCGGCTCGGCCAGACCGCCCGTCGCCCCAGGGTCTTGCCGGCCGGGGTAATGCGGTCGATGAAGCCAAAGCGCTTGGCGGCCTTCATCGCCCAGGCATCGGTGCCTAGCATCAGCGGCGGGTCCAGCATGATCACACCGCTGAAGCGCTCGGGCTGCTTGTCAGCGGCCATGGCCATGAGCGTGCCACCCAGCGAATGGCCGACGCCAAGCAGCGGCGTGTCACTCTCGGGCAGGCGGGTCAGCAGCTCGTCGACCAGATTGGCCCAATTGTGATTGACCGGGTAATCCGGATGGTGGCCCAGGCGCTCGATGGGATGCGGATCAAAGTGCTCGGCCAGCGGCGCCAGCAGGCTGCGATAGCTCAACCCGGGAAAGCCGTTGGCATGGGCAAACACTAAGCGGGGGCGTGGCGCGGTATCGGCAGGCATGGCGAGGCTCGTGGTCAGATTCTTGATCAAGCGGTTAACGGGCTATCTATCATACACCTGTTTTAACTCGCCCCCTGACCAGCGTCAATCTTCCCTGCGGGGTCAGGAGCGAATTAAAACAGCGCCAGCTGTTGCGCTTGCGTATTCTCGGCCAGCCGGTAACCCACTCCCAGCAGACGCACCGGCCGCTCGCCCCGGGCCCAGCCGACGTTAAGCAGGGTTTCGAACTGGACGAGATCCGGCGCGGGGTCGGCGTGTTCCACGGTGGTCTGGGTAAAGTCGTTGAACTTGACCTTCACGATCAGCCCGCGCACCGCCAGCGGCGGGTCAAGCCGGGCGTAGCGACGTTCCAGATCCTCAAGCAGCGTAGGCAGCTCGCGGCGGCAGGCGTCGAGGCTGGGTAAATCCTGGGCGTAGGTTTGCTCGGTGCTGATCGATTTGCGCTCGCGGTGGGTTTTCACCGGGCGCTCATCGCGCCCCCAGCTCAGTTCATGCAGCCGCCGCCCGAAACGGCCAAAGTGTTCGACCAGATCTGTAAGCCTGCGGGCGCGCAAATCGGTGCAGGTGTGGATATCGAGCCCGGCCAGCTTTTCCGCCGTACGCGGGCCGACACCGTGAATTTTCTTCACCGGCAGCTGCTGTACGAAGCCATCCACCTCATCCGGGGTGATCACGCACAGGCCGTCGGGCTTTTTCCAGTCGCTGGCAATCTTGGCCAGAAACTTGTTGGGCGCCACACCGGCCGAGACGGTAATCCCCACTTCGCGGCTGACCCGCTCGCGGATGGCTTCCGCCATGAGCGTAGCGCTGCCGTGGTGCAGGGTGACCTCGGAGACATCCAGAAACGCCTCATCCAGCGACAGCGGCTCGATAAGCTCGGTGACATCGCGGTAGATGGCAAATACCTGCCGGGCGACGGCCTTGTATTTGGCCATGTCGCCGCGAATGATGGTCAAATGCGGGCAGCGCTTGAGCGCCTGGGCCATGGGCATCGCCGAATGAATGCCGAATTCGCGGGCGGGGTAATTGCACGTGGCGACCACCCCGCGCTGCTCGACGCTACCGCCAATGGCAATCGGTATATCGCGCAGCGCCGGATTGTCGCGCATCTCCACCGCCGCGTAAAAACAGTCACAGTCGCAATGAATGATTTTGCGCACTGACTAGCCTTCTACCTGTAAAAAACCACAGTTTATCACAAGCCCTAGCCCTTCATGTGCCGCAAAACGTCCGCAGCACCTGCTCACTATCGATCGCCGGCGCTGCCAGACGGCGCGCTTCCGTTGAGTCATCAAACGGCTGGGTGACCACGCCCAGCAGCGTGTAGAACGGCGCAAAATCGCCGTCGTAGGCGGCATCGATGGCCTCTTGAACGCGGTGGTTGCGGGGGATGATGACCGGATTGCCACGGCGCATGGCCGCAAAGCGCTCATCGTCCTGCCCGGCCACCTGCGCTGCCTGCCACGCCTCCAGCCACGCGGTTAGCGCCTGGGGCTGGGTCGTCAGCGCCAGCAGCGCGTCGCGGCGTTCATCACTTGGCGAGGCGGCGTAGTGGGTAAGCGCATCAAAGGTGGCGGTCATGTCCATCCGGCCCTGGTGCATCTGGCTTTCCAGGCCTTCCATCAGCGCATCCGCGTCGTTGCTTTCCGCCGCAAGGCCCAGCTTATCGGCATGCAGACGGCGCTGTTCGGCGCTGAACACGCCATCAAAGCGGCGAATGGCGTCGGTGGCCTGGGCGACACCCGCATCGCCCTGCTCGTTCAGCAGCGGCAGCAGGGTCTCGGCAAAGCGGGCCAGATTCCACTGGGCAATCCCCGGCTGACTGGCAAAGGCGTAGCGCTTGCCCTGGTCAACCGAGCTATACGCCTTTTGCGGGTCAAACTGCTCCATGAAGGCGCAGGGGCCGTAATCGATGGTTTCCCCGGCAATGCTGCAGTTATCGGTGTTCATCACGCCATGAATGAAGCCGATACTCATCCAGCGCGCCACCAGCTCGGCCTGGCGGGCGACGACGGCCTCCAGCAGCGCCAGGTAAGGGTCTTGTGCATTGGCTGCCTCGGGGTAGTGGCGCTCGATCGCATGATCCGCCAGCGCCTTGAGCGCCGCTTCATCCCGGCGCACGGCGGCAAACTGGAAGGTGCCTACCCGGATGTGGCTGCTGGCGACACGGGTAAAGACCGCGCCCGGCTCGGGCAGTTGGCGCACCACCCGCTCGCCGCTGGTCACCGCGGCCAGCGCACGCGTGGTGGGGATGCCCATGGCGGCCATGAATTCGCTGACCAGGTATTCGCGCAACACCGGCCCCAGCGGTGAACGGCCATCGCCGCCACGGGAAAACGGCGTGCGCCCGCTGCCTTTCAGCTGCACGTCGCGGCGCTTGCCGTGCTGGTCGACGACTTCACCGAGCAGCAGCGCACGGCCGTCACCCAGCTGCGGCACGAAGTTGCCGAACTGGTGGCCCGCGTAGCCAAGCGCGCGTGGCTTGGCGCTGGGCATCGTCTGATTGCCGCTGAACCACGCGGCCAGGGTCGCCTCATCGGGTATTTCGTCAGCGCCCAGCTCGGCGGCCAGGGGCGCATTGAACGCGACCAGTTCAGGGGTCGCCACGGGAGTGGCCGCGCATTCCACCGACAGCGGTTCAGGCAAGGTGGCATAGCGATGTTCAAATGACAGCACGATTGACTCCGCGTCTATTGGCTTTCGTTGGCTAATACCCTAGCATTTTACTCAAGTAAACGCCGAAGCGAAGCCTCTTCATCATGCCGATTGTCTCAGACCATTACCCCGCCCCGCTTGCGCGGGCGTTTTATAACCGCGACACCCTTGAAGTCGCCCACGACATGCTGGGCTGCTGGCTGGTGCGCGAGCATAACGGCGAGCGGATCGCCGCGCGGATCGTGGAAACCGAGGCCTACTGCGGCGCCGAGGATTCCGCCTGCCACGCCCACCGGCGCCGCTCGCCACGCACCGAAGCCATGTTCGGGCCGCCAGGCCACGCCTACGTGTACCTGGTGTATGGCATGCACTGGCTGTTGAACGTGGTCACCGAACCGGAGGATTCGCCCTGCGCGGTATTGATTCGCGCCGTGGAGCCGACGATCAACGAAGCGGCAATGCGCGCCACCCGCCAGGCAACGGGTAAACAGCTAAGCAACGGCCCGGGCAAGCTTACCCGCGCCCTGGGCATCGACAAAGCGCTATACGGGCATGACATGACTCAGGGCAACCGGCTGTGGATAAGCCACTCCGCAACGGATGAAGGGCTTACCACCGGGCCGATTGCCACGGGCCCACGGGTGGGGATTGATTATGCCAAGCCGGAGCACCGCGACGCCCCCTGGCGGCTTTGGCTGAAGGATAATCCGTGGGTATCGAAGGCCCGCTAGTGGTCTTGAAGGCAACGTACCGCCTGCTCCAGCACCGGCGTTAGCGGCGCACGCCACTGGCGGGTCAACAGCGCATCGGCGCGGGTGACGCCCAACGACAGTGAGGCCACCGGCAGCCCCATGGCATGGGCCTCGCGGCAGAAGCGGTAGCCGGAATAGACCATCAGTGACGTCCCCACGGCCAGCACCGCCTGCGCGCTTTGCAAGCCTGTCTGGGCAGCGAGCCGTCTTGCCGGCGGGACCACGTCGCCGTAATACACCACGTCCGGCTTGAGGATGCCGCCGCAGCGGGGGCAGTCGAACACCGTAAACCCGGAGAAGTCGGTTTCCAGATCGGCGTCGCCATCCGGGGCATGGCCCGCATCAAGCGCGGCAAAACGCGGGTTGAGGTGTGCCATTTCGCTGTGCATGGCGTGGCGCATCATATGGTAGCCGCAGGTCATACAGCTAACCGTATCGGCCCGGCCGTGCAGGTCGATAACCTTTTTGGACCCCGCCCGCTGATGCAGGCGGTCCACGTTCTGGGTGACCAACAGCTCCACAAAGCCCATGTGCTCGAGCGCCGCCAGCGCCCGATGCGCCCCGCTGACCTGCGCTTCGCGCAGTGCCTTGAAGCCCACCAGGGCGCGCGCCCAGTAGCGCTGGCGCACCGCATGCGAGCCCATGAAGTCACCGTGCTGAACCGGCGGCGAGCGTTTCCACTGGCCTTGCGCATCGCGATAGTCGGGGATGCCGCTGTCGGTACTCACGCCCGCACCGGTGAGTATCCACAGCTTGGGGTGGCGGGCAATGAAGTCCGCCAGCTCAGCGCCCGCTTGGGCGACGCTTTGAGTCATTTCCACGGCCTGCGTCAAATGTTCACCTCTAGGCAATCCTGCACTCTGTCGACGATACTGTATGACAACGACGACGCCTACTGTGTGTCGGGCATTTCATCCAAGGAGCGTGCTATGCAAGGGTCTCATCAACAGTCGCAGCAGCATGATGTCATTATTGTCGGCGGCGGCATGGTCGGCGCGGCACTGGCGGCCCGCCTGGGCAACGCCGGCAAGTCAGTCGGGCTGATCGAGCAAGGCGATGCGCCCGCCCCGCCCGAGGGTGACTACGACCTGCGCATTTCATCGCTCAACGCGCGTTCGCTGGCCTTTATCAATGCCAGCGGCACGCAGCTGCCCGAGGAACGCAGCTGCCCTTTCCGCCACATCGATGTGGCCAATCAAGATGGCACCGGCCACTCGCTGTTTTCTGCCGCCGACAGCGACATGGACGACTTCGGCGTCTTTGTCGAAAACCGCACGCTGCAGTATGCGCTCTGGCAGCGCCTGGCCGTCCTGCCCGGCGTGACCTGCTATACCCAGTGCGCGCCGATCAGCACCCTGGCCAGCGGCGATATGCGCCTGGTCGAGCTGGACAACGGCAAGACCCTCAGCGCGCCGCTTGTCGTCGGGGCCGACGGCGCCCGCTCCACCCTGCGTGAGCTGGCCGGCATCAGCGTGACCCACTACGACTACCACCAGCGGGCGATGATCATTAACGTGGAAACTGAGCTGCCCCAGCAGGATGTCAGCTGGCAGGTGTTCACCCCCACCGGCCCGATTGCCATGCTGCCGCTGCCCGGCCAGCGCGCTTCCCTGGTGTGGTACGACAGCGACGACGCCACCAAGGCCCGCGAACAGCTGGACGACGACGCGCTCAAGGCCGCCATCGAAGAAGCGTTTCCCAAACGGCTGGGCAAGCTCACCCGGGTCGTCGCCCGGGCCAGCTTCCCCATCAAGCGCCAGCACGCCAAGCGCTACATCGGCAAACGCCTGGCGCTGATCGGCGACGCCGCCCACGTGGTGCACCCGCTGGCAGGGCAAGGGCTGAACATCGGCCTCCACGACGCCGACACCCTGGCCGAGCTAATCATCCACGGCCGTGACCCCGGCGACCATATCAACCTGCACCGCTTCGAGGTCCAGCGCCGCCTGGCCAACCAGGCGATGATCGCCGCCACCGACAGCTTCCACCACCTGTTCACCGGCGCCAGGCCGATGCGCCAGCTGGGCGATCTCAGCCTGCACATTGCCGAACGCATACCGTTCGCCAAACGCATCATGATGCAGCAGGCCAACGGGCTGAATCCGTTTAAACGGCGCTAGTGTGCTGACAGCAACTCATGTTCAGCTTACTGTACAAGTCAGGCACTTAAGCCTAGACTTGTACGGTCAGCTGTACAGTGGAAGGTTTCATGAAAATTGTATCGTTCACGGAAGCTAGAAATGGCCTGAAAGCGGTATTGGACGGCGTGATTAATGATGCCGATACCACGGTTATTACGCGTCGGGATTCAGAAGATGCTGTCGTGATGTCGTTAGATTATTACAACAGCCTGATGGAAACGGTGCACTTGCTGCGTTCGCCCGCCAACGCAGAGCACCTCAATCGCTCCATTGAGCAGTTTAAATCAGGGCAAACAACGCAAAGAGATTTGGTGGATGAGTAGTCGTCTACTGTCGTGGACAGACGAGGCGTGGAACGACTATGTGTACTGGCAAACGCAGGACAAAAAGCCCCTCAAGCGGATCAATAAACTTATCAACGATGCAAAACGCTCCCCTTTCGAGGGGTTGGGCAAGCCGGAACCTCTGAAGGAAAACCTGGCTGGCTTCTGGTCTCGTCGAATCGACGACACGAATCGCTTGGTGTACGCCGCTGACGAGCGCTCCATTACGATTATTTCGTGTCGTTATCACTACTAGTGTCAGGCTGACATGAAGCGCGTAACCGCCCACCAACTAGCTCAAAGGCGCACTTAAACGAGTCAGGCCCCATGTGATGGACTGCTAGCGCCATATTGATTTCACCTGAGCGTTAGCGGTTAGCGTTTTCCTCGGCCACCTGGCGAAGTGCATCGACAAGCACGTCGGCGGGCTGGGCACCCGAAATCAGGTAGCGCGCTTCGAGAATGAATCCTGGGACCGCGCTCACGCCTGCCTCCATGAATCGCTGTTCTGCCGCACGAACTTCGTCCGCGTACTGATTAGACCGGGCGATGGCCTCGGCAGCGTCCCCGTCGAGCCCAACCTCGATAGCCTTCTCCCGCAGAACAGTGGGATCTGAAGGGTTTTTCGCCTCACCGAAGTAGGCATCAAATAATGCCAATTGCAGGGGCGTCTCTAGATTCTGCGTTGCGGCCCACGCCAGCACTCGGTGAGCAGCGAAGGTATTGTTCGCCCGACGCTCCTGGGCGCCACGAAAATTCAGCCCAAGTTCTTCGGCCACCGCCATAATCTCGTGCTGGGCCTGCTCCATGCTGGCAGCATCCTTGCCGTACTTGCGGCATAAATGCTCCAGAATCGGCTCGCCCTCGGGCGGCATGTCCGGGTTGAGCTCGAAGGGCTGCCAGTGGAGCTCAACGTCTATCTCGCCATCCAGTATCTCCAACGCTTGCTCAAAGCGCCGGTAACCGATCGCGCACCACGGGCATGCCACATCGGACACCAGATCGATTCTTACCTTTTGCATTTTGTTTACCCCTTCGACATATCCCAAAATTCGATCAAACTAAGGAAAGCATGTTACGTGTATATAGGGCGTAACGGCAGTACTGATAAGGTAGGCAGCCATGGCAAAAGCAGTGTTAGCGTTAAGCACCCTATTACTTATCAGCGGTTGCGCTCACAACAGCAATACCGAAACCTCCGACGCGACCGACTCAAACACGTCAGCCGAACAAAGCGCGCCCCACCATCAGATGACCGACCAGTGGGTCGGCCGATGGACTGGCGTAGAAGGGTTATTCCTGGAAATCAGCAAGGACGAGTCGGCAGGCCCGGGCCATTATCTCCTTCACATGCGCTACGGCCTGGATGCCGATCAAATCGGCACTTTCGAAGGGCAGGCCACCGACGAGGGCATTCGCTTCAACCGCGGGGACGGCCCACAGATGCTTCGTGCGGGCGACGGCGAAGCCACCGGTATGAAGTGGCTAATGGAAAAAGAGGACTGCCTGGTAGTCGCAACAGGTGAAGGCTATTGCCGCGACTGACCTCGTCTGGCACCAGCCAACCCGCCAACTTCTCGCGTAGCAAAATAAGACCAATGCTAATCAGCGTGTAACTAAAAAAGTGCACCGCGTGGATCATTAATACGCTAGCCGGTATATCCCCCTGATCAGAAAACACCATAAATAACGATGAAACGACATCAGGCAATTGACGTAACGTCGTCCATAACCCCATTAGCGCAATCAGGCTTGCGACCAGCGGGCGTGTTTGCATCCTTGGCATAGATTCCTCTGTACGAAAAGCGTTGTAGCTTGAGTGGCGAAGCGGTGTAAGGGCCATCAGCGTGACGCGTATTGTTATGCGCTGCTAGACATCCTGCCGTTGCCCAATACACATCAGCGCCGTCGGCTCCAAGTCTGAGGGTAACCTCAGTGCTTGCTTCACCTTCAAATCATCAAACCCTGCTACCAGGACACAGCCTACTCCGAGCGCCGTACTCAAAAGATGGATATTCTGCGCTAAAGCACCAGCTTCCATATACACATAGCGAGCACCGCGCTCCCCCTGAGGTGGCTGACGTTCAAAGTGCCGAACCGCCTCCCCAAGTTTCGCTGTAACGCCGATGACGATAGCCGCCTCTTTCAACCATGGTTGATCGCCGATACCTAGCGCTAGCATGGTGTCTTCCGGCACACGATCACCGACAAGCTTCAGCGAATGGCTGTCATCCATATACTCATAAATACCAGGCTCAAGACCTGATACTCGTTGCACCGCGATTCGCAGATGGAGCGGGTATAACCCACCGGCCGATGGCGTTGTTCTTTTTTGGTCTGGTCCGGTGCTTCCCTGAGCCGACCAAAGCAACTGGGACAAGAGGCCTAAGGGTAAAGGCGCCTTTGAGTAATGCCTTATACTGCGACGAGCCTCAATACACCCAACCAATGGTTCAGCGTTTTGCAATTCTGGTGCAGGTAACTCGAAGATCATGCATTGACTCCCTATGCATAACGTAGAGCAAAGCGGCAGGCCGTCAGGGACTTCCGCCTACCGCGGTTTGTTAGTTCACTCACGACGAGCCAGCAAAAGCCCAATGCCAGCACTACCCAGTAGACCCGAGCAAATCCGGTTGAACACACGACGCATCGAAGGTCGAGAAAACCAATGACGCAATACTTTCCCGACAAATGCATACCCGGCTATCGCTATCCATTCAAGTACCAAAAACAGGATGCCTAGCACCAGGAACTGAAATCCTACAGAACCGGCAGGGTCGACAAACTGAGGCAAAAAAGCGGTGAAAATCAAAATAGCCTTAGGGTTTCCGGCCGCCAGAAGAAACTCTTGCCGCCCCAATTGGAGCAAGCTTCTTCCTCCAAGGGCTTCATTTTCATTGTCAGAAGGATCTGCAGTCCACAATTGAAAGGCAATCCAAAGCAGATAAAGGCCTCCGACAACCTTTATGATGAGAAATAACTTTTCAGATGTGTGCAGCACGGTGGCAAGCCCCATCGCCGCAAGCGTAATCATGCCCACGAAGGCAACCAGCCGACCGACACCGGCATAGCAAGCAGCTCTGACGCCGTACCGCTTTGCGTTAGCCATTGACAGGAGATTATTGGGCCCAGGCGCCATGTTCAAAGCAAAGCATGCTGGTATGAACAACAAGATCGTCATTAGCGACACAGCTAATTCTCCTTTTTGAACGCCCGCAGCACCGGACAATTTGAAGCGCCAGCGAAAAGTTGCTCCGAATGATGGCGCTTGTTAAACGGCTCAGGTCACTACGGTAGATTGGTGATGCAGCATTTGCCAGCGACCATCTTGCTTTACCCACACAGAGCTTCGATAGGCTATTTCCCGAGCTGATTTTATCGACCGATACGTAACCAAAATGTGCTCATTTCCCAATGATTTGAACTTGAAATCACTGAGCTGATAGGTGGTTGTGCTCGGAGTATTGGCGCTGTCTAGTACGTCACTCTTACGGATCACCACTCCAGAGCTACCGAACTCAAGAAACTCATCTGAGAGTAACTCCTGAAGACGAGCAGCATCCTTTCGGGTGCCAAGATCAACCAACTCCATTTCTAAAGATTCAATTTCTCGGAAAACGTCCATTGCTGATTCCATTTAACTTTTATTAGCTCGACGAGGATAATAGCCATACAGGCCGTTTGATCAAAGTGCAAACGACACAAGTCATTATTTATGGTTTGTAGCGTGTCGGGGCAATAACAAACCTCAGCAGCCCGTTGCCGAGCGTTAACAAGACCGCAAAGCCGAGCACCGAACCAGCTTGCCGCGCGTCCGGGCCATCCACCAGCGTGTAAGCCGCGATAAAAGCTCCCTTGCCAAGGACAAGGAAAATAGCGCGAGGGGTTCTGGCGATACCGGTTTTCAGGTAGCCATTGCTTACAAGAATGATCGAAATACGAAAAGGCTATTAGCCCGTCACTTCAGAAAAGTGACCCGATTTATCCAGGGTGTATTCGCCAAAATCCCGCGCCAAATAAAGCGAGCCGGAATAGACGCTTTGAGCTTCTGTGCGGATGTCCTCAATGGAAGGCGATGCGTGGGGGTTGGGCTGGTAACGGGGGCTGAAGTGCGTCAGCACCAGGTTGGGGAGCTGTATCGACTCGGCAAACGTGGCGACCTGCTTGGCATAGCTATGCCCAAAGTCACCGGCCTTTTCGGCCATGGCTTCAGTGTAAGTCGCTTCATGCACCAGTACCTGCGCCTCGGCGCATGCTTCCGACAACAAGTCGGGCTGGTCATTATCTCCGGCGATCACCACTTTCCTTGGCTTGTGTTTCGAGATCAGGAAGTCACGGCTTTTTAACCGCTCGCCCGCAAATTCAATATCCATCCCTTGCTTCAACTGCCCCCACAACGGCCCTCTGGGAATCCCCTTTTGTGTCAGCTTACCCACGTCCAGGGCCGCTTCCACCTTTCTCTCCGTGAATCCATAAGCATAGGACATCGCCCGGTGTGAAAGCCTGTGGGTAGCAACCGAGATGCGCTCAAACTCGACGCTTGGCAGATCATCAGAATCGACAAATTCCAAGGCGAAGGGTAACGATAGCTGGGTGGCCTCAAAGGTGGCGTCCAGCCATGTCTTGATGCCCGCGGGCGCCACAATGGTCAGCGGCTCCGTCCGGCCGTTCATGGCCGCACTCGCCAGCATGCCCGGCAAGCCATAGCAATGGTCGCCGTGCACGTGGGTAATCAGGATGGCATTCAGTGAATTCAGCGACAGCTTGGTGTGCAAGACCTGATGCTGGGTGCCCTCACCGCAATCTATCAGATACCAGCCCTTCCCCTTGCTCTCGCGCAACGCGACCCCGGCGACGTTTCTGCTTTTGGTGGGCACACCGGCGGAAGTGCCGAGGAAGAGTAAGTTCATAACTTGTTGGTGATCTCTCTAGAGTTCAGGAGTAGCTTTCGTTAAGCGGCTTCAAAATCCAAAGGGTGAAGATCGTCCAAATTAAGTGTGCTGCGAGCCATCCATAGGTCATACATATCCTGCATTGCCAGCCAGCTTTCCGGAGTGCGCCCGAGAACCTTCGACAGACGTAAAGACATTTCAGGGCTGATACCGCTATTCCCTTTGAGCAATCGTGACAGCGTAGAGGGTGAGACGCCTAAACTGGAAGCCAACTGACGAGAACTGATACCAAAAGGCTCCAAGTATACCTCCCGAATGAATTCACCAGGATGCGGCGGGTTATGCATCGTCATCAGTGATAATCCTCATAATCAAGAATGTAAGCGTTGCCGTCTCGAAATTCGAACTTCATGCGCCAATTTCCGTTAACCCGAATCGATCACCGTCCTTTGTCTTTACCTTTCAAGGGATGAAGCCGAAAACCGGGAATGTCCATGTCTTCCACCGACGAGGCGGTATCCAGAGCAGCTAGCTGCATACGCAGTTTACCGGCGTGGTCAGGCTTTATGCCCGCCGTGCTGCCGGTGGAGTAGAACCGCTTCAGTCCTTTGTGGCGGAATGATTTGATCATGAGGACATTATAGCGCGTTGCGCATCACGCACCAATAAAGTTGATTATTTTATAACCATGGAGAAGGGTAGGGTCATTGATCCCGAGCCTTACTAATGAAATTCTCTAGCAGAGCGTTTGCACGCTCAACATCCCGTTCGTAAATGAATAGATGATCCAACACGGCACCGCACTGGGGGCCTGCCTTGATCCCTTCATTATTTAGCAATTCTAAAACAGGACGAAGGAATCCGATGACGTCGAAGGGAAGGTCTCCATCCGTTGAAACGACACGGAACGGACCGAAGTAACCCCTGACAGGGACTTCGGATTTCAAGCGTTCAAATGCTATTTCCTCGACTATCGCCGACACACCCGCTTGGTCGCGAATCAAACAGCTATAGCGGCCATCACATTCGACAAACACGCTAGCAGCATCAGCGGCGGATACATCTCCTAGCTCTAACATCCAGTACCGTTCAGGCCAGATTTTCAACTTCATATTCGCCCATACTGCAATCGGATCAATAGACATCCAATCCTCCTATTAGACGACCACCCAATGCCTGCAGCATGCGCGCCCATGAAATGGAGCCGAGGGTGAAATGTAAAGGGCGTCGCCGGAAACACTGCTTGGTCGGTTCAAAATCGAAGCTAACAAGCGGGTGCCCTACCAATCGCTGATCAAGGCTTGGCTTGCGGATGATGTAAACGACAGCCGTCGTACCTGAGGTGCTAACGCCGAAACACACAGCGGGGCCACTCAATGGTGGTGCCCGGCGGCCATCGGCCGCGTACTAGGTTTTGTCTAAAAAGTTAGCTCGCAAGCACCGATCTATGCAGGCGAGACATATCATCGCGCGAAAGCTGCTGGCCAGCTTGTCAAAACGCGTGCAAATTCGCCGCAACTCTTTCACCCAACCAAAGTGGCGTTCGATGATATTCCGCTGCCGGTACTTTGGCTTATCGATCTCTCTTGGCAGCCCTGGTCGGGGCTTTCGGTGCATCTTGCGGTTACCGATGACAGGCTTCATTCGATGACGATCGCAGTAACGACGCAATTCATCGCTGTCGTAGCCCTTATCTGCCACCACATAACGACAGCGTTTGCGAGACCGGCCTGACGGGCTAGGAAGACGCACTTGCTCCAGGGTCGGAATGAAATGACGCGTATCCGAGTCCTGCCCGGATGACAGCGTGAACGTCAGGGGAAAGCCATGAGCATCGCAAACCATGTGGATCTTGGTAGTCAAGCCTCCCCGGCTGCGGCCCAGCGCATGACTTAGCGGTTCGTCAGGTCCCCCTTTTTACCGCCTCCCGAGGCGGCGCGTGTTGCACGAATCGTCGTCGAGTCGATCATCCAGGTATCTAGATCCATCAGGCCATCCTCGCGCAGCCTCAGCTGTAGCCGGGCCAGGATGGCCTCGAAGGTGCCATCATCACGCCACTGGCGGAAACGGTCATAGACTGTCTTCCAAGGCCCATAGCGCTCCGGTAGGTCACGCCACTTGGCCCCGGAGCACAGGATCCAGAAGATCCCGTTCAACACCTGGCGGTCATCACGGCGTGGACGCCCCCATCGTCTGGGGCGGGGAGACGATATCTTCGATCAGGGCCCAACCATGGTCAGAGATCTCGTAGCGTCCTGCCATACGTCACCTATGCAGCTTCAACATGGGAAAAATTAGCAGATTCGATTTTTCAGACAAAGCCTAACCTTAAAATGGGGTTGCCAAGCATTGTATATCACTACTAGATGCTCTTTTATTCATTAAGATTTAGCCTAAAATGGGACATTGGCAATTTCACTTAATTCTTTTTCTAGCCGATCTACTAAACTAGACAACTTGGCCTTAGTTTTCTCACGATTCTCATCGCGATAACTCGGCCGCAAATTCTGAGTGCAACACCTGACCAAACCGGTAGGGTGTTGTATCCATGTCATATTCTGAACTCTGCACTGAAGAACGTG